>JANLFZ010000337.1:0-1315 GCA_024653385.1 Thermoguttaceae bacterium
AAACTCCTCCTCGCCCGTGAACGTCTTCGTGCAGACGATGCGGTGGTCGTTCTGCTCTTCGATCGCGTCGACCAAGAGGAACGGCTCGCGGTGGGGGATGGCCCGAAGGATCGCCTGGCGACTCATCGCACCACCTCGGCGCCCCAGCCGTCGCACTCGACGCCGTGTTCCTGCGCGAGACGCTGGTTGGCCAGCGACTCGTCGAAGATCTCCGCCAGCTCCAGCCGCATCCGCTTGACCATCATCAGTTGCTCCGGCCCCGAGTCGCTTTTCGCGGGCCGCTCGTAACCGCGCTCGAGCAAGGCGGCTTCGACTTCCTTCAATGCGGCCGGGTCGCCCTCGAAAAAGAACTCCAGTGCGTGCTCCTTCTCCGGATCCGAGCCGGCCTCCAGCAAGTTGCTGACGACCTGCTCGTCGGCCATCCAAAGCCAATCCTCGGCGGTCGGACGAACGCACTCGTCGAAGAACTCCCAGCCCTCGTGTTCCGCCATGGCAATGCGGTAACCCCGCTGCGCGTCGATCCACGCCTGAGCGACCGGCCGAAAGGCCCCGGGATCGTCGATCTGGTAGACCAGTTCGCGCTGGCCGGCGTGCGTGAGCCGGCCCACCAGGCGGCAGACCACGCCGGCGGCGCTCAGCGCCTCGCAAAGATCATCTTCCATGGCCCAAAGCCGCTCTGCCTCTGGATTGTCGGGCCCCCCGGCAGCGTTGGGCTCGCGGATCGGAATGATCACCCGGGCGCAGTGCCTTAGCGTGTCGGTAAGGTCTTCTCGGGCTGCCTCGTCGTCGAACGAGATGAACCAGGGCCCTTCTTCGGTATTGACCAAATAGGTACCCCAGGCGTCAAACACCACTCGCGTTCGTTTCGGGGACATGGCATCTCCTGACTGGGGTTACGTGACACGCTTCGCTCGCTTCCTCCCACACCAACCCGAAGCGCCAGCGAGGGTCTGGGCTTGCACGCCAGCGAGGGTCTAGGCTTGCACGCCAGCGAGGGCCTCGGCGAACACGCCGGAATCGACGGGCAGGCTTCGCCCCTTAGCATACGCGCTTTTGGGGGGGCAGGGCAACGCCTCTTGGCAAAAGAACGGCTCAAGGCGAAAGCTGGCGCCCGGTCACGAGGGGGTGATTGGAAATGGCCCTTGCGTCCGCCGATCGAAATGCTTACCTTGCGTGCTGATGATTGTGCCGAACGGCACAGCGCGCCTAGAGGGGACAGCCTTGTTTTCGCAGGCTTCGCCGCGAGAATGGGGACAGTCCCCGTGAACGGTTACGGGTGAGGAGGTCGACGCCCTATGTTGGTAACCGAAAGGGA
>JANLFZ010000337.1:1325-2202 GCA_024653385.1 Thermoguttaceae bacterium
CTCCGCGAGGAGTTGGTGGGTCTGGCTGACCGGTTCGGCCGGGAACGGAGCGCGTTGCTACCGATTCTCCAAGAAGTGCAGCGGCGGCACTTCCGGATTTCAGAATACTGCATGCAGGTGATTGCCGACCTGTTGGACATCCATCCGGTGGAGGTCTACAGCGTCGTCTCGTTTTACAGTTTTCTCGACGAAGGGCAACACGGCGAGTTCGTCATCCGATTGTGCCGGACCATCACATGCGACATGGCCGGCAAGGACCACGTGGCCCGGCAGTTGGAAAACGACCTGGGCATCCGGTTCGGCGAGACCACCCCCGACGGCAAGTTCTCGCTCCATTGGGCCAATTGCCTGGGCATGTGCGATCAAGGGCCCGCCTTGCTGGTCAACGACCGGATCTACACGCGGATCACGCCCGAGAAGGTGCACGGCATCCTCGAACAGTGCCGGCAGGTTTTCGGAATGCACGCCATGGACTACGGCAAGGAGCACCGCCGATGATCCAGCCACAGGGGGGGGTGGGCAGCAATCTGACTTTCTCGACGATCGAGCCGGGCATTGGGCTCCAGTCGGCGCTGGCCAAGTCGCCCGGCGAGGTGCTCGAGATCGTCAAACGGTCGGGTTTGCGGGGACGCGGCGGAGCGGGGTTTCCCACGAGCATCAAGTGGAACCTCGCCGCCTCGACCGCCGCCGAAGCGAAGTACGTGATCTGCAATGCCGACGAAGGCGAGCCCGGCACCTTCAAGGATCGGGTGATCCTCGCCGAGTACGCCGACCTGGTTTTCGAGGGCATGACCATCGGCGCCCTGGTCATCGGCGCAAGACACGGCATCGTCTACCTTCGGGCCGAGTACGCTTATCTGCGCCCGCACCTCGAAGC
>JANLFZ010000337.1:2212-6885 GCA_024653385.1 Thermoguttaceae bacterium
TGTTGGGCCAAAACGTCGGCGCGCGCGAGGGGTTCGATTTCGACATCGAGATCCGCATGGGTTCAGGGGCATACGTCTGTGGCGAAGAAACGGCCCTGATCGAATCGCTCGAAGGCCACCGCGGCGAGCCTCGCAACCGCCCGCCCTTCCCGATCGATACCGGCTACCTCGGACGGCCAACCATCGTCAACAACGTCGAGACCTTCGCTTGGGTCGTGGCGATCCTGGCCTGGGGGGCTGAGTGGTTCCGCAGCCATGGGACGAACAAGTCGACCGGCTACAAGCTATTCAGCGTCTCGGGCGACTGCGCCCGGCCGGGCGTGTACGAATTCCCCATGGGCATTACCGTGGCCGAGCTGCTCCGCCAGGTCGGCGGCGAGGGAGCGAAGGCCGTCCAGGTGGGCGGGGCGTCGGGCCAGTGCGTCCCGGCCAGCCGCTTCGACCGCACGATCGCCTACGAGGACATCCCCACCGGCGGCTCGATCATCGTCTTCGGCCCCCAGCGCGACATGCTCGACGTGGCCGAGAACTTTCTCGAGTTCTTCGTCGACGAGTCCTGCGGCCAGTGCACCCCGTGCCGCGAAGGCGTGCCCAAGCTCCTTGAAGGCGTGCGCCTCTTGCGCAACGGCAAGTGCTCGATGGCGTACCTGAACCAGCTTTGTTCCCTGGGCGAGACGCTTCAATTGGCCTCGAAGTGCGGCCTGGGCCAGGCAGCGCCGAATGCGTTCCTTTCGATCGTTGACCATTTCCGAGATGAAATCCTGGGAAGGACGTAAGCGGAGGATGCCGTCGCCGACATGCATGGCCCCGCCGACGTCAGGTCGGCGGTGCCGTTGACCGTCGCAGCAGAGCACCGATCCCAGATCCGAGGTCGAGACTCCAGCGCTTCCGCCCAATCCCCAATCCCCAATCCCCAATCCCTTTCCCCCACGAGACTCCCGATGCGCGACGACCTCTCGATGCCGGCTGTTTCGGACCGGGCCCCGAAAAGCCAGACCCTGCGGACCGTCGAGGCCATTGCGTACGCCAAGGCGATCGGCAAGCAGATCGACGTCTCGATCGACGGAAACCCGATTACCGTTCCCTTGGGCACCACGATTCTCGAGGCGGCCCAGAAGCTCGGGATCCGTATCCCCACGCTGTGCTATCACGAGGACTTGTGTCTGGCCGGGGTGTGCCGGGTGTGCGTGGTCGAGGTGCAGGGGCAACGCACGCTTCAGGCCGCCTGTAGCTACCCGATCACCATGCCGATCAAGGTCCGCACCCACACGGCGGCGGTGCGCCGTGCCCGGCGCCACGTCATCGACCTGTTGTTGAGCACCCACTACGGCGAGTGCTACACCTGCGGCCGGAACAACAACTGCGAGCTTCAGGCCCTGGCGATGGAGTACGGCGTCGACTTTTACCGGTTCGGGCATCCTTCGGCGCCCAGGGAGGCGATCGACCGGTCGAGTCACTCGGTGGTCCGCGACAACAACAAGTGCGTGTTGTGCCGCCGCTGCGTGCGCACGTGCATCGACCTGCAAGAGGTGGGCGTGTTGGAGGTCATTGGCCGGGGCGACCGCAGCCGCGTTTCGACGTTCATGGGGAAACCCCAGTCCGACGTCATCTGCATCAACTGCGGCCAGTGCATCAACCGGTGTCCCACGGGGGCGCTTCGGGCCAACGACCTGACCGACGAGGTGTGGGCCGCCATCGACGACCCGAAAAAGCACGTCGTGATCCAGACCGCGCCGAGTCCCCGGGCCGCGATCGGCGAGTGCTTCGACGTGGCGCCGGGCACGGCCCTGACGTTCGAGCTGAACACCGCCCTGCGCCGTTGCGGGTTCGACAAGGTCTTCGACACGAACTTCGCCGCCGACCTGACCATCCTCGAAGAGGGGACCGAGCTTCTGATTCGGCTCAAGCGGGCCCTGGTCGACGGCGACCCTTCGGCCAGGCTCCCGCAATTCACCAGTTGCTCGCCGGGGTGGATCAAGTACATCGAACACTTCTATCCCGAGTATCTGCCGCACGTCTCGACCGCCAAGAGCCCGCAGCAGATGTTCGGAACCCTGCTGAAGACCTGGTACGCCGAACTGGGCGGTCTCGATCCGGCCGACATCGTGACCGTCGCCCTGATGCCTTGCTCGGCCAAGAAGTTCGAGTGCAATCGGCCCGAGATGTGCCAGAGCGGCTACAAGGACGTCGATTACGGACTGACCACCCGGGAACTGGCCAAGATGATCCGCGAGGCGGGCATCGACCTGCCGCGCATGCCCAAGACCGACTTCGACGACCCCTTCGGCACGGCCACGGGCTCGGGCGTGATCTTCGGCGCCACCGGCGGCGTGATGGAGGCCGCGATCCGCACGGTGCTCGAGATCGTCACGGGCAAGAAAGTCGAGAACTTCTTCGACCACGCCGAGGTCTTGCCCGTGCGCGGCTTCGAGGGCGTGCGCTATGCCGAGTTGACCATTCCCGAGGTCGGACCGGTGCCGGACCTCGTCAAGCACGTGGCCGACAACTGGGACTGGCTCAAAGGCGTGACCTTGAAACTCGGCGTGTGCCACGGCACCGCGAATGCCAAGCGGGTCATGGAGAACATCAAGGCCGGCGGCCAGTTCAGCCAGTGCCACTTCATCGAGTTCATGGCCTGCCCGGGCGGATGCCTCGGCGGCGGCGGCCAGCCGATCCCCACCAGCCCCACGATCCGCGCGGCGCGGGCCAACGCCATCTACGCCGAGGACCGCTCGTACCGCGTGCGCAAGTCGCACGAAAACCCGGCCATCGTGGCCGTCTACGAGCGGTTCCTTACCGACGGCCCGTGCGGCGCGAAGAGCCATCGCCTGCTCCACACCCACTACACCCCGCGCGGAAAGTACATCGTCTGACGGCGCCGCGGGTCGGGTGGCACGCTCTTTGGGCCTGGAAAACCATGAGTTGGGCTGTTTTACAGGCCCTTTGCGGCACGCAAGGGCTCGCCCGGTAGGGCCGGACCACGGGGTGGCGAAATGGGGTCGGGGGGGTCATTTCCCGGAGTCGGCGGCCATGGCGCTGGGCATGGTTCGGTAGTCTGCGCGCGGCAATGCGCCCCTCGGCTGGCCAAAATGAGACCCGACCCCGTTTCCTCCACATCTTCCCTGTTACTTGTTGGCCGAAACAGAGGGTAAAATGGCTGCGGGCCGGGTTGGGGGGACAAGCTCTTGGCCGCGGCCAATGCCGGCGGCGTATTGACTGCCGGCTTCATGGGAGCCGTCCGCTTCGCATGGAAAGGAAAAACGCATGATCTTGGTTCGGGTCCGTGTTGCCGCCGTTTCCGCATTTTTCCTCTTGGCGGTTCATTGCGCCTCCCCAGCGTTTTCAGATCCGACGCCTGGCGAACTCGCGCGCAGCGTACAGCCGTTCGTGGATCGTCAAGAGCTTGCCGGCGCGGTGATGTTGGTGGCCGACAAGCACTCGGTTCTCGCCGTCGAGGCGGTTGGCTGGGCGGACGTCGCTGCGAAGAAGCCGATGCGCACGGACTCCCTCTTCTGGATCGCTTCGCAATCCAAGCCCATGACGGCGGCCGCGTTGATGATGCTCGTGGACGAGGGGAAGATCAAGGTGGACGACCCCGTGGAACACTACCTCCCGGAATTCAAGGGCCAGATGGTCGTTGTGGAGAAGGAAGTGGACCACGTCCTGCTGCGAAAGCCAAGCCGTTCCATCACCATTGCGAACCTGCTCTCCCACACCAGCGGCCTGCCGTTCAAGTCCGCGCTCGAGGAGCCGACGCTCGACCGGCTTCCGCTGAGCGTTCGCGTGCGAAGCTACGCCATGACGCCCTTGGACTTCGAACCGGGCCGGAAATACAACTACAGCAACGCGGGCATCAATACGGCCGCCCGAGTCGTCGAAGTAGTCAGCGGCATGCCTTTTGAGAAATTCCTGGCTCAACGACTATTCGAACCGTTGGGTATGAAGGACACGACGTTCTGGCCCAATGACGAGCAGGCGGCGCGGCTCGCGAAAGCCTACAAGCCGGGTTCAGGCAACAAGGGCCTGGTGGAGACCACGATCAGCCAGCTCTCCTATCCGCTCACCGATCGCGCGGAGCGTTTTCCCATGCCGGCCGGCGGCTTGTTCTCCACGGCGAGCGATCTGGCCCGCTTCTACCAGATGCTCCTGAACCGCGGGCAATGGGACGGCCGCCGCGTGCTCTCCGAAAAAGCCGTGAAACAGTTGACCAGCCGCCAGACGCCACCGGAGATGAAGGTGAGTTATGGATTCGGCTTTTCGGTGGACAAGAGTTCCTTCGGGCACGGGGGGGCGTATTCGACGAACACGATCGCGGACTTGGAACGCGGGCTGATCCTCGTCTGGCTCGTGCAGCACGCGGGTTTTCCGGGCGAGGGAGGCAAGAGCCAAGAGGCCTTCAAGCAAGCCGCTTGGAAGGCTTTCCCTACCCGACGTCCATGAACCGCCCCCCAGCGCAAAGTGCTCGGTGGAGGAATGGGGTCGGGAGTCATTTCCCGGAGTCGGCGGCAATGGCGCTGCGCTTGGTTCGGTGGTCCGCGCGCAGCAATGCGCGTCTCGCCTCACCAAGATGAGACCCGACCCCATTTCCGTTGGCGAAAGAAGCCGCTTATGCGTTGTCGCGGCATCGGGTTTGGCGGGCCGGTCACACGCCGAACTCGGGCCGGCGCTTGGCC
>JANLFZ010000338.1:0-2462 GCA_024653385.1 Thermoguttaceae bacterium
TTGCGCTTCCTTGCTCTCTCATGTTTGCCCAACTTATTGTTTTACAGGCCCTAAGGGGCGGTTTGACTCCAACGAGGGGGTCCCTGCGTAGACGGACCTCGGCACTTGTCCTACAATGGAGAAATGGGCCTTTGGGTCCCCTAGACGTTGGGGTCCGGCAGCCCCGTCCATCGTGGCGTTTTCCCGAGCCTGTGGTGACCGCCGAGTCCTCCCTGTTCGATCAGCGTATCTCGGAATTGCGAGCCTGCGTCGATGCGGCGCTGGCTCGGTATGCGACGTTTGCCTCAGGCTGTCCGGGGCATCTGGCGGAGGCGATCCGGTATAGTCTGTTGGCTCCGGGGAAACGATTGCGGCCCATTCTGGTGTTGCTTGGGGCCGAGGCCTGCGGGGGGACGCTTGAGGCGGCCTTGCCGGCTGCGTGCGCGGTCGAGATGGTTCACGCCTACTCGCTGATCCACGACGATCTGCCGGCGATGGACGACGACGATCTTCGCCGCGGCCTGCCCACGTGCCACAAGAAATTCGGCGAGGCCACGGCGATCCTCGCGGGCGACGCCCTGTTGGCCCTGGCCTTCGAGGTGCTCGCGAAGGGAGTTCGGCCCGCGGAAACCGCGGCGGCGTGTTGTGCCGCGCTGGCCGAAGCGGCCGGGCCCTGCCAGCTCGTCGGCGGCCAGGCCGACGACCTCGTTGCTGGTCGCGATGGCGGAGGCCTCGACCAGCTCGAATCGATCCACCGCCGCAAGACGGGCGCCATGATGCTCGTCTCGCTGCGCCTTGGGGCCATGACCGCCGCGGCCGACGCGGCGCGAACCGCCGCCTTGGAGCGGTACGGCCACGCCTTGGGACTGGCCTTCCAGATCACCGACGACCTGTTGGATGTCCGGGGAAATGCCTCGGAGGTGGGCAAGCGCTTGGGCAAGGACCAGCGCCAGGGCAAGCTCACGTTCCCCGGCCTCTTGGGAGCCGACGAGAGCGCGCGCCGGGCGGCCGCGCTGGTCGAAGAGGCGTGCGACGCCCTGAAACCACTCGGCTCGCAAGCCGCCTCGCTGGTCGCGCTGGCCCGGTATGTCCTCCAGAGGAACCGGTGATGGACAAACTGCTTGCGACCATCCGATCGCCGGACGACCTCAAACGGCTTTCGCCCAAGGAACTCGAACGCCTGGCGGGCGAGATGCGCGAGGCTTTGTGCCGGCTGGCCGGCACGCGCACCGCCCACTTCGCCTCGAACCTCGGCGTGGTCGAACTCGCGTTGGCCCTCCACACGACGTTCGACTTCGCCCGCGATCGGCTCATCTGGGACACCGGGCACCAGATCTACCCGCACAAGATGATCACCGGCCGGTACGACGAGTTCCCCACGATCCGCACGCGGGGAGGGCTGATGGGCTATCCCAATCCGGCCGAAAGCGAGTACGACCTGTTTCTGACCGGCCACGCCGGGTGCAGCGTCTCGGCAGCCCTGGGCTTGAAGTGCGGCGACGACCTCTTGCGGCCCGGCGACGGACGCCACGTGGTGGCGGTCATCGGCGACGGCGCGTTCACCTCGGGCATCGTCTTCGAGGCGATGAATCATGCCGCGGGTCTGAAGAAGAAGTTGATCGTCGTCCTGAACGACAACAAGATGGCGATCTGCCCGCGCGTCGGCGGCCTGGCCGAGTACCTCGACCGGCTGCGCATGGCGCCGTTCTACACCGGGCTGAAGCTCGATGTGCAGAAGTTCCTCACCAGTGTGCCGTTGATCGGCGACTCGATGGAGCGGTTCCTCTCGCAGGTCAAGGACGCGATCAAGGCCGGCGTGCTGGGTGGAATGCTCTTCGAGGAGATGGGTTTCCATTACGTGGGGCCCGTCGAGGGCCACAATCTGCGCCAGCTTCAGCGGTACCTGGAGCGGGTCCGGACGTTCAACGGGCCGGTGCTCTTGCACGTGGTCACCGAGAAGGGCCACGGTTTCCAGCCCGCCGCCGAAGTCCCCGTGACCTTCCACACGCCGGCGCCCTTCACGCGCGAGAACGGCACGGTGGTGCCGTTGGCGACCCGTTCGGCGAAGTCCTACACCCAGACCGCCCGCGACGCGATCCTTGCCCAAATGCGCCGCAACCCCAAGGTCGCCGTGATCACCGCGGCGATGTGCCAGGGGAACATGCTCGAGCCGGTGCGCGACGAATTTCCCTCGCGGTTCTTCGACGTGGGGATTTGCGAGTCGCACGCCGTGGCGTTCGCCGCGGGGCTGGCCAAGGCCGGCATGCGTCCGATCGTCGACATCTACAGCACGTTCCTTCAGCGCAGTCACGATCAGATCTTCCAGGAGGTGGCGCTTCAGAACCTGCCCGTCGTCCTGATGCTCGACCGGGCCGGCGTGGTGGGTCCCGACGGCCCCACGCACCACGGGGCGTTCGACCTGGCCTACCTCCGGCCGTTCCCCAATCTCGTGGTGATGGCTCCGGGCGACGCGGCCGACCTGG
>JANLFZ010000338.1:2472-3258 GCA_024653385.1 Thermoguttaceae bacterium
GTGCAGCATCCGGCCAGCATGACTCACGCTGCCTATTCGCCGGAGGAACGCGCCGCGCACGGCATTTCGGAAGGACTGATCCGCCTGTCGGTCGGTCTTGAGACCACCGACGACATTCTCGGCGACCTCGATTTCGCGCTGGCGCACGATGGGCCGGCCGCGATCCGCTACCCCAAGGCCCCCGCGGTAACGCTCGACCGGGCCGCGGCCCCGATCGAACTGGGACGAGCCGAGGTGCTTCGCCGGGGCGCCGACGCGACGATCGTGGCGTGCGGAGCGATCTTGCCGGCCGCCTTGGCCGCCGCGGAGCGGCTCGACGGCGAGGGGCTCGAGGTGGGCGTCATCAACGCGCGGTTCGTCAAGCCGCTCGATGCCGACACCATGCTCCGCGCGGTGCGCCAGTGCCCGGTCGTCCTCACGGTCGAAGAGGGCTGCCTGATGGGCGGATTCGGAAGCGCGGTGCTCGAAGCCGCCTGCGACGCGGGCGTGGACACCAGCCGCATCCGCCGCCTGGGATTGCCCGACCGCTTCATCGAACACGGCGAGCGGGGCGAACTTCTTGCGGACCTCGGGCTGGACACCGAGGGGATCTGCCGGGCAGTGCGCGCGGCCCGCGCCCAGCGCGGCCCCCTTGCGGTCAGCTCGGCAAGTATCCGCGCCGCTGCAACGCGGCCTTGAATCGCAGGAACCCCGCGTCGTACACCTCGGCGAGCCGGTCCTCGGGCTCCACGCGCTGGCCAAGGCGGACGAGCATCCGTGCCGCTTGCGTCACTCCGCCGGCGCCTG
>JANLFZ010000338.1:3268-6881 GCA_024653385.1 Thermoguttaceae bacterium
CTGGGGCCGCGGCAAGCACCGCCGCTCCGACGGCGCACTCGGGCTGTTCGGGCACGGCGTACTCGCGCCGTGTCACCGCGGCACGGATCCGAAGCCACGTCCGGCCCCACGCCCCGCCGCCGGTCGCGTACACGGTGGGCCCCCCGGGCAGTCCGAGCGACTCGAGCCGCTCGATCGCCAGACGCTCGACGTACGCCGTGCCCTCCATGCCCGCGGCGAACCGCTCGCTGGGCGAGGCGATCTCGTCGAACCCGAAGCCCCGGGCGACGGGCGAGGCGAACGGGAACCGCTCGCCCGTCTGCGTCAATGGGTACACGATGCGCCGGGTCGGCAGCAGCCTTGCCGCCTCGGTCCCGAGTTGATCCAGGTCGCCCTTGCCGACCAGGTCGCCTACCCACGCGCCGCCCGTGTTCGACGCCGCGCCGGGCAGGTATCCGCCGGCCGGGTGGCGATGGTTGTACACGGCGCCGGCGGGATCGACCAGCGGGGTGGTCGAGACGGCCTTGAACACCAGGGTACTGCCCAGCGTGACGTTCAGGTCGCCGGCGACCGAAGCCCCCGAGGCCAGAAAGCCCGCGGTTCCATCCGTGCATCCGGCGACGACGGGCGTGCCCGAGGGCAGTCCGGTCGCCTCGGCCGCGGCCCGCGTCACCTCGCCGATCACCGTGCCCGGCAAGACCACGCGCGGCAGCAACGCGCGCGCCAGGCCCAGATCGCGTTCGATCTCCATCGGCCAGTCGAGTGTGCCCGGGTTGACGCCCGTCTTCAGCGCGGTGGAGACGTCCGTCACGTCGTATCGGCCGGTCAGCATGCCGACCACGTAGTCGGTCTGGTGCAAGACGCGGCGGCAGCGAGCAAACACCTCGGGCTGCGTGGCGGCCAGGTGCAGGATTTTGGGTAGCGCGAAGGCAGGCGCGATCTCGATGCCGAAGGGCCAAAGCGTCCCGCGCAAGGCCGCGGCGGCCCGTTCGGCTTGGGCAGCCGCCCGAAGATCGTTGTACATGATCCCCGCCGTCAGCGGCCGGTTCTCGGCGTCGGCCAGCAGAAAGGTGCCCGACGTGGCGTCGACGGCGATTCCCACGATCCGGCAGCCGGCCGGCAGAACCGCCGTCATGCGCGATAGCGCCACCTGGGCGGCCGTGGTCCAGGCCCGGGGATCCTGCTCGGCAACGACTCCGTCGGCGTGCCTGGATTCGGGCGGGAATTCGGCCCGGCCGGCGGCAACGACGCGGCCCGACAGGTCGAGCGCCAACGCGCGCACCCCGCCTGTTCCCACGTCCAGCCCGACGGCCAAGAGGTTCTCCGACTCCACGATCCGCGCCTCCGCAAGCAGCCTACCGGTGCCAGGGCGGCGCGGCGAAGCTTATCGCCTCGTCGAATGTGGCCTTGCGCCGGAAGTCGGCCGGGTTGTACGCGGCCACGTTGGGATCGGGGCGGAGCCATTGCGGGTGGTGCCGCCCGAAGTAGCTGCCGTAGAACTGGTAGTTGCTGTCGACCCAACGGCTGAGGACCATCAGTTCCATCGGGGTGAGCATCTTCGTGTGATCGTCCTTGGCGTTCTTCGGGTGCGCCGAGTCGGTCAGGATCGCCATCATGGGACTCGCGTAGCACCCCAGACGCCGCGGCGGAAGGTACGCGCCGTTGTAATTGCCCCGATCTCCGTGGAGGAACGACGTGAACTCGGGGATGATGGGGCCCGCCAGTTCCTTGCGCGCGAGTTCCTCGTACGAGGTGTTGTAGAACAAGGTCACCTCGCCGGTCAGGCGCAGCCCACCCGCCGGATCCTTGGCGCCGTGGCACTTGACGCACTTGGCGTCGAAGATCGGCTGGATGTCGGTGGGGTAATGAATGACCTGGCCGGCGCGGCCGTCTCCGCCGTTTTCCACCAGGTCGCACGGCTGCGGCTGGGGGACGCTTGGCGGCCGGCACAAGGCCAAGGGCGCCGGCGCGGCCAGCGAAATCGGGGTGCGGTTCGCCTGCCCGTGGCAACCCGTGCACGAGCGGACCTCTCCGGGCGCGTAATGGACATAGGTCCGTTCGCGTTGGATCTCGCGGAAGTTCTCGTCGAGAGCCTGGAAGAAGATGCTGCGGTTGGCCGGCACGACGAAGTGCGCCGAGCCGTCCTTCTCGACGGGCACCACGCCCCACTGCACGCGCGGCCACAAAGCGGCCTTCCAGCTCGAGCTGCTCAGCGACGGATCCCAGCGCCGGCCGGTCGACCAGTACCGCGGCAGGGCCTCGTTGACGCGCAACCACTTGACCTCGCCCGGCTTGACCCCCTCCATGCCCTGGTAGATGTTCGTCACGATCGCCACGGCCTGGTTGCTCGCGGCGTACTGCGGATCGCGGGCCGGCTGCACCACCGGCGGCACGGGCCGCGCCAACAAGGGGGTTGGATGCCAGCACGAGAGTTTCGGGTCGGAGTGGACCGGCACGCGCCGCCCCTCGGTGTCGATCAGATACAGCGCGTAGGCATTCGGCACCTCCTTGTAATGCGCCGCGGGATCGACCTTGAACGAAACCAGAAACTCATGGTCATTGACCGGATAAGGATGCGTGTAAAGGTGTCCCTTCTGCCCGTTCATGTCGTGGACGTACCGGCCATCGGCCGTCCGGAAGTGCCACCCCGGCTCCGTGCGGCGCTGGATGAACACCTCGGGCGTGATGTTGACGACCGGATAGCGGCTATCGCCCTGGATGTAGTCGGGCTGATCGGGGTCGGGCCCGCGCACGCGCACCCCCTTGCCGTAGTCGACCAAGAGGATCGCCCCAAGGCAGCCGCCCTGCGGAAAGTGGCACGTTCCCACGCACACGAATCGGTGCCGGCTTCCCGGGATGGGCTGGGGGTACATGTAGATCGTCGTATCGTCGTCGGCCAGCCCGAAAAGCTCCTGGGCCCTCGTTCCGTCGGGGTTCATCGACCAGACCGTCTTGGCGACCCGGGCTCCCTTGTCGATGTACTCCCAGCGGTGATACATGACCCGGCCGTCGTCGAGCACCAGCGGGCAGAACTCGCTCACCGGGCTGCGGGTGAGCTGCACGACCTGGGTGCCGTCGGCACGCATGCGGTGCAAGTTCGGGGCCACCAGACCGCTCGAGCCGCCGCAAAGCACCGTGTGCTCGCAGCGCGTCGACGAAAAGATGATGTCGCCGTCGGGCAGATAAGAGGGATGGATGTCGTCGGTGTGCCAGCCCGGACGCCACCGGGCCGCTTTCTCGGCCTCGTCCTTCGGCGGGAACGAAATCTGCCGCAAGCCCGTGCCGTCGAGGTTCACTTCCCAAATGCGGAAGCCGGAACCGGGATCCTGCCGGAAGTCGAAGACGGCCTTCTTCGCGTCGAACGATAGGCTGAACTTGCCGATGAACCCCTTGCCGCCGGGCATCTGGGCTGCCGTCACCACCGGCCTCTCGGACCGGGTGCGCAGGTTGTACACGTAGATGCCGTTCTCGGGGAGAAACCGGTCGGGGCTCGTGCCGTTGTCGATGTCGGTGTAGTAATGGTCCGACGAGTAGGGCTTGCGTTTGACAAAAACGATCTCCTCGAAGCCCCACGACGCCGGGTCGAGAGACCTTTGGCCGTCGCGCGCGGCGGCCGCGGTCGCCGCCGGACTCG
>JANLFZ010000032.1:0-1722 GCA_024653385.1 Thermoguttaceae bacterium
CCCCCCGAGAATCCCGAAAATCGTGGACGAAGTGCGTAACTTGGGCTAGGCCTACGGTCGCGGTCTAGGCTCCGGGACACCCCCAAGCGAGCGTGCGGACCGCGTGCGCCAGCGTTAGCCGACGCGCAAGAGAGATCCACGCCAGAGGCATAAACCTCTCTCACTTGGTTACGACGCGGAGCGGCGGAGATTTTAGCCGGCGTTGTTCGGTGCCCGACGCCTCGAAATGGCACCCCTCCGCCGACCAGCGGGTTGCACTCTCCGTGGCCAAGACCGGGTCAAAATGGCCCCAAATTGCACTCTCGAAGGCCCGCTAGAAACAACGATAAGTCTTTGCACCACAAAGGCTTAGTAAGATCATGAATTACTGGCGACACGCCAGTGGCACCCGGCGCGCTTACTGGATTTCGGGCATTTCGACACGTTCGCCCCGGAGTTGTCGCGCCTGGTCGGCGGGAAGGTTCACCCCGTAGAAGATCGCGTTGAGATCGATCCATGCGGCCAGCCGGCGGTATTCGTCGGACGTAAGACTCGCCTCGTAGTGTCCCTTGCGCAATAGCGCGATCAGACGGCTCCCCAAGGCGCCGTACCGCCCGCCCGGCGGCGTCACCTGGATCTGGTTCCGCGCCCCGAACCGCGGAACCAGGGCTTCCGCGGCGTTCTTCGGATTCGTGCCCGCGTGCCAAAAATCGCGATCCTTGCACAGCGCAAGGTACGAGCGGGTGAAGGGGCCTTCGGGCGTCCGGGTCAGGTCGAGGGTTTTCGGGCGCGCCGGATCGGGCGCCGGCTCGGCCCCGTGGCACCGGATGCAGTGGCGATCGAGGATCGGCTGAACGACCTCGACGAACGAGAACGGCCGGCCGCCCAGAGGACCGGGTTCGATCGGCGACGGCGCGCGTCTTAGTGCCGCGGCCTGGAGGTTCGGACGCACCGGCGCCGAGGCGCGGTTCTCGTGGCAGCCGACGCACGCCACCTTCTCGCCCGGCTGGACGTACGTTACGCTCCGCATCGTCTGGTAGGCGAAGCCATCGGCATCGAGGGCCTGGAACAAGATCGGACGCCGCGCCGGCACCGTGAACCGCGCCGACCCGTCGGGCTCGACCGGCACCGTGCCCAGGATCGCCCGGCCGTTCTCTTCTCCCGCCAACCCGATCGGCGGCGCGCCGGCCACGTGGGTCGTCTTGGGGAAGATCTGCACGATGCGCAGCTCCTTGATGTGGCCCCGCGGGATGCTCCCGAGTCCCTGATACACGTCGACAAGCGTCATTTCTCCGGTCTCGGGGCCCTTGCCCTCGGGCAGGGTGCTGGCCAATATCGGCGGCATGGGGCGCGGCTGGATCGGGCAGGCGCTTTCGCAGCCGATCTCCAGGTCGCGGTACAACAACTCGCGGTCGCCCTGCCAGTCGAGCAGGTACAGTCCCAAGGCGTTCGGCTCGTTGGCGCCCGGTTCCCAAACCAGGGGGCGTGGGCTGTACGAAACGAGGTAATACCGCTCCGAAAGCGGCCACGGCGATGCATAATACTCGGGGATGTTCATCCCCTCGGCCTCGGGAAAGGGGATCTCGGGCGTGATCCGCGTGATCGCCTCATGGCCGTCGCGAGCCACCGTGGGATCGACCACGGCGATCGACCCTGCCGTGATCGAATGGTGCGCCGACGCCGTGAACAGGAACTTGTTGGACCCGGGGATCGGCTTGGCCTGGAACGCACAATGCGGCGAGG
>JANLFZ010000032.1:1732-2227 GCA_024653385.1 Thermoguttaceae bacterium
CGTTGCCCCAGAGGGCGAACGGGTTCGTGCCGTCCGGCCGTGTCGCCCAGAGGTTCTGGTGCGTGACCGCGTCGCGGTCGATATAGTCCCACCGGCTGTAGACGATCATGCCCGAGTTCGACACCGCGGGGAACCACTCGTTCGTATCGTGGAACGAAAGCGTGCGGAGGTTCGACCCGTCGGCCTCCATGCGGTGCAGGGTATAGACGTGCCACCGCGGGCTGAACTGTCCGCCGAAGCACCGCGCATAGCCTCGCCGCCGCGTCGAGCTGAAGGCGATGCCGCCGTCGGGCAGATAGGTGGGCATGAGGTCGTCGTATGGCCCTTCGGTAAGCTGCCGGAGGTTGCTGCCGTCGATCCCCACCTCGTAGATGTGATAGAAGCCGTCGTCGACATCGTTGGCCAGGCGGTTGGGGTCGCGGCTTTCGCTCGTCACGCGGACGAACGAGAACACCACCCGGCGCGCGTCATACGAAAGTCGCGGCTCCAGCACAT
>JANLFZ010000032.1:2237-7712 GCA_024653385.1 Thermoguttaceae bacterium
TGCCGCAGGCGAGCTTGCCGCCCGTGATGTCGCGCGCGCGGAGCGACCACCCCGGTTCGTCGAGCACAAAAAGCCCGCCACCGGCCCTGGCACGCCATCCATAGTACTGCATCACGAGATGGCTGTACGACGTGGGTACCCGTTTGGCGAACAGGAGGCTGCCGAAGCCCATGAGCGGGTTGGCCAAAGCCACGCGACGCTTGAGGCTGCGCACGCGGCGCCACAGGTCGCGGTGTTCGTCGAGCGACCGCCCGGGCCGTTGGGCCGCCTCGTCGAGCCGGTCGAGTTCGGCCGCCTCGGCCGTGAGGAATTCCGCCGGCCGGCCGTGGCGCAGGTCGGCCAGAAGGGTCCGGGTCTTGGCAAGGTGCCGGTTCG
This sequence comes from Thermoguttaceae bacterium, assembly GCA_024653385.1. Classification (GTDB taxonomy): domain Bacteria; phylum Planctomycetota; class Planctomycetia; order Pirellulales; family Thermoguttaceae; genus JANLFZ01. The sequence continues at coordinate 2,613 of JANLFZ010000032.1, forward strand.
CGGCTTGCGCATACGACTCGGGTGTCTCGACGATGCGGTCTTGTTGGCGCCAGTCGGCCTGCACGAGAAGCCACAGGCCAAGCTCGGGGAGGCGGACCGGTCCGGGGCTTGGCGAGAGAGGCCCTGCCGCGTGCCGGAGCCCCGCGACCAGCGCGGCCTGAAGGTCCCCGAACCCGGCGGCGGCCTCGCGCGAGACGGCTTGCTCCAAGGCGCAAAGACCGTTGAGCCAGGTTCCGCGGTAGGCCATGGCGACCAGCGCCGGCAGACGCAACGTCGCGCCCGGCCGAAGGGTCCATGGCTTGGCCGCGTCGCCGAGTTGCCACCGCAGCGCCAGCCTTCCCTCCGAGGTCCACTCGGCCGAGAAACGCCAGGGCGTCGAGGGAGACATGGCCAGCGCGATGCCGCTCTGGTCCGGTCCATCGGCGACCACAATCAGGGGTAGCGCGCCGCGATCGTCGAGCACGGCGGGCTGGTTCGGCTCGGGCGAAAGCACGCGAAGAGCCAGATCCTTGCCCAGTGCGTAGACTCGTGGCAGACCGCCCGAGGTGCGACCGTCGGTCTCCATCTCGTACGACCAGCCGCCATCGCCTTGGGACTTGGTGGAAAACGCCTTGGATGCCTGGAACGTCTCGCCATCGGCGTAACGAAGCACAGGGTCCCAGCGGGTCGTGTCGCAATAGATTAACCCTCGTTTGTGAACCACGAACCGCAGGGCGTCTCCCTTGCGCACCTCGAGCGTAAGGTTGGGTTCGACGCCCTGGTCGTCCCCGCCGGCGATTTCGGCATGCCAGATTTCCCGAGCGTTGTGGCGGATGGACACCCGCACGCCGTCGGTATTCTTGTCGACATGGTACTTGGCGACCCGGCCCGCGATCGAAAGGCGGCCGTCGCGGGGGACCACAAACCGCCGCACCGCCGGGGTGTTCTCGCCGGGGTGGTGCCAGTCCTTGCCCACCCGCGTCCAATCCGGACCGGTCCAATAGGTCGAGCCGTACCAGACGTCGTTTGTGTGTGCCAGCGGCCGGTACCGAAGCGCGTCCTGGCCATCGCCGACGCGGATGTTCCATGCGAGAACGTCAACCCTGGGCATAGAAACAGCCGATGGTCCCCGATTGGCGACCGTCGCTTGGATCGCCGCTCGGCCAGGGTCCCCGGCCGCCACGACCTCGTGCTTGAGAAAAGCGCCCTCGGGCATGGTGCCCGCCAGACCGGGTTCGATGTGTCGCGCAAGCGACGTCATCGGCTCGCTGCGGAAGGGTTCGGGGACCGACTGGCCCGCGGCCAGTCCACCAACGAAAGGCCCCGCGGCCAGGATCGCCAAGGCGTGCCAAGCGCGAATCCGCCGAAATGCTGAGGTTGCCATAGGCTGCACGTCAGGTAGCGCTGGGGGAACGATCGGCCGAAGAGCCGTTTGGGTCTCGGCCGAGCCTTATCGACCAGCTTATCCCGGGAGGTGTCCCTCTGCCAGACCCGCTGGAAATCGAACCGCCGGGCGATTAGGATGACCGTAACCGCTCGCGGGGACTGTCCCGGTTTTCCCGGCGAAGGATCGCGGACTTGGGACCGTCCCCTTTGGGCGCGAGGAGCAACAGGCAAGTTTTTTCGGCCCGCGAGGCAAGACCCCAACCATGTCCAGGCGGATCCTTGGTCTGACCCTGCTGTCGGCATCGCTTGTGCCGTGTTTTTCCTGCGGCGACGAGAAGATCCTCTTCGAGAAGCAGTCGCCTTACAACCTGATCGTGGTGACCGAGGACGAGCAAGGCCTTCGGACGCTGCGCTTCGAGCGGCACGGCGTGCGGCAAAGCGTGGTGAAAGTGGGCGATCCCGACCACTTGGAATTGCCCTACGCTCGGGCCATGTTTGCCGGGCTGGCCTTCTGCGACAACCCCCGCCGGGTGCTGATCGTGGGTCTGGGGGGCGGTACGCTACCGGCCTTCCTTCACAAGCATTACCCCCAAACGCTCATCGACGTGGTCGATATCGACCCGGGCGTGGTGCAGGCCGCCCGGACGTACTTCGGGTTCCGCGAAGACCAGACACTGCGCTCCCATGTGGCCGACGGCCGCCGCTTTATCGAGCAGGCAAAGGCCCCCTACGACATGATTCTTCTCGACGCGTTTGGGGCCGAGAACATCCCCTACCACTTGGCCACCCAGGAGTTCCTTCGTTCGGTGCGCCGGGCCACGGCGCCGAGCGGGATCGTCGTGGCCAACATCTGGAGCCGCGGCTCGAACCTCTTGTACGACTCGATGGTCCGGACCTACCAGGAGGTCTTCGACGATCTCTATATCCTTCAGGTACAGGGAGCCGGGAACGAAATCCTCCTGGCCCTTCCTCGCAAGCACGAGGTGCAGCGCGACGAGCTGGCGCGGCAAGCCCGGGCGATCTCGAAGGAAAAAGCGTTTCGCTTCGACTTGGGCGACGTGGTCACCTACGGTTTCACGCACGCCAAGGAGAAGAACTCCCGGGGCCACGTGCTGAAGGACCAGGACCGCTAGACGCAGGGTCCGCCGGTCCGCCTCGGCTTCCTTCGGTCTTGCGGGGGTGCATTTCATCTCCTGCGGATTGGGTGCATAAACCCGGTTCATCCGGCGGAAGCGTACCTCCGAACCGGGAGCCAACCAAAGCCAAGTACGGGTTCCTCTTCTCGGATTCCACCGGGCGCCACTGGCGACACGCCCGCGGCACCCCGGCGTCGAACGTCAACGCCGTGAGGTGGGGACGCCTGAAAGCGGGCAGTCCCAGTTTCGCGCTCCCTCGCCGCGAAAAACTGGGACAGTCGCCGTGAACGATTACGGCCGAGGGAGGCGCCGCGCCGGCGTCGGCCGAACCACGCCGCCTTGGTGGCGATCACTGCCGGAAGCCGGCTTCCGTGCCGGATCGCCGGATTTGGGCTTCGTCAATCGTGCCGGGCCTCCAATCACGAGCCATTTGCACGTCCGCGGCGACGTCCTCGGTTTGCTTGGGAATGTCCACCAGGCCGGCGCGGTTGAAGCGGACCGGCTGAACATATTGGCGCGTGTAGGCGGCGGCGTAGTTCTTCCAGTGGTTGAGGGCCGCTTCGAGCTGCTGTACGGCGGAGGCTTGTTGTTTGGCATCGCCGGTTTTGTCGAACAGCGCGAGGTCGCAGGCGCCGCGAATCTTTGCTGCGTAGTAAAGCCCCAGATGCGACATCGCCTCGATGTCGTTCAGCGTGGCGGCGTATTCCTTGGCGCTGGAAGTCCGCGTGACGGTGGCGCGCCGAAGTTCGGGTAGAGCGTGAAGCGCCCGGCCGGCATTGGCTTCCAGCGTCGCGGCGATCTCGAGCGGCGTCACACCGTGGGGCATCTGCTTCGAAAAAAGCCCCGTGCGCCACTCGATGATGTTCAGCACGCCGGCGCCGGGCATGGTGCCGCCTTCCATGAAATGGCGCACCGTGTAGAAGCCCTCCCTTTTGCGGCAGGCCTCGGGAAACCACTTGACGTCAATATCGCCCCAAAAGAACCGCGTGATGTAAGGAAACGTCTTGGAGGCATCTGTCCACGCGGCGACGAGGCGGCCGGCATCGGCGCCGGGAAAGCGCGCGGCAACAAGGCGCGCAAACGTGGCCGCGGGCAGGTCGGGGTCATAGGCGAGGCGGCCCCAGAGGGCGAAGCAAAGCCACATCTTGTGCATGACGGTCTGCCGGGGGCCATCGGGATTCTTGGTGAGAAAGTCCCGTCCCCAGTGGTAGCCGTCCGGCCCCATGTAGAAACCGGCGATCTTGTCCTCGCCGGGAATGGCCTTAACGAAGGCCCGGGCGTAGTCCACATCGGCCCAGCGGAAACTGTGAATGTCGTCGTTGCGGATCGTAAGCCAAGAGCGGGACCGAGGGCCAAGCTGAGGGAGGGCCCGCTGGATGAACGGCGGGTTGGGTATGGAGTACATATGGGCGACGGCGTACTTGAAGCTGAACTCGAGCGGGCACGGAAGTCCGGCGAACTCGGCTCGAATGTCGCTCATGCCGGTCATGTGGAAGCGATGAATGAGCCGGAACTTGCGGTCGGCGGTGTCCTTCAACCCGTCCCGAATGCCTTCGCCGTAGGTTCGCCAAAGCCATTGCTCCTTGGAGACTTCCCTGAACTCCTTTTCCGGCATCAGCTCGCCGGCGGTGATGCCAAGACCGGCCAAGAGCGGATACGTCTTGATCGTCTCGCGCACACTGGCGCGGTAATACTCCATCGTGCGCAAAGCGGTCTTGTCCCCGCTGATCCCGTCCTTGCCTTCCGCCGGACCGAGAAACACGTTCCAAGTGAACCAGTACACGTCGATGCCCCGGTCTTTCGCCATTTGCATAACCGCCCGCCAGAACCGGATTTTGTCGTCCATCGTCATTCTCTTCACGACGAGGATCTCCTTCTTTTCCGCGCTGGCGCTGTGCACATCCTCCAGGGCGACGCTTGGAAATTCCGGTAGCTTGACGATGCTGGGGAAAGGGTTCATGCTCCACAACGTGATGACGTTGTAGCGATGGCGTGCCATGTCGTCGAACGTCTCGCGCCAGAAGTCCTCGCTCCACATTTCCGCGACGTTGAGCCGGGCGGAGTCCGGCCACTCGCGCTCGGTATAGGTGGGCGTGCGCACGTCGAGCGGGATGTTGAACTTGATGCCGCGCTGCTTGATGTGCGGCGTGTGGTCCGAGTCCTTCAGCGCGTCGAGCGTCCCCGTGCGAATCGCCTCGGCGATGTCCAATCCGCCATACATGGTGCCGGTTTCGTCGGCCCCGCGCACCGTGACGACGCGGCGGGCGCCCTCGTTCCGCACGCGGATGCTGTAACTCTGCGCGGCGGCGCTGTCGGTTTTCTTCACGGCCAGCACGATCCGAGTGGCACCGGCGTCGTCGCCCAGACTCATGCCGCGCGCTTCGGCCTCACGACGGATCTCTTCCCCGGCGAACCGAACCGGTCCGCCCGCCGCAGGGTCGCACACCAACTCGAAATCTCCCGCCGGCGCGGCCGGCGGCGCCAGCAGCAAAGCGTAAAGGACCGCGAAAACGTGTCTTGCTGGGCCGTGCATCCGGCGGACTCCCTTGCGCACGTGGATGGGGAAACGGATGGCTTGGGCCATCCCGACGAGTGGTCT
>JANLFZ010000032.1:7722-16735 GCA_024653385.1 Thermoguttaceae bacterium
GCTCCCCATGATACCTGCGCCGAGCCCCCCGAGTAAGCAGGTGGCGGCGACCGTTACGCCCAGAAACGCTCGCGGCGCGGGGGCGAGGGAGGCGGGCGAAGCCGGCGGAGCACGTCCTCGACGGCCTCGCGCAACTGGCGGATCTTCGCATCGTCCAGCGCGGACTTGTCGCCGTCCTCGGCAGCACTGAGCATCGTTTCGGCCTGTTCGATTACCTTGCGGATCGCTTCTTCCTTAGAGGTTTCTGTGTCATTGTATTGGCAAAGCAGGATCCGAAGCCACGTGACGAGTTGCTCCAGCCGCGAGCGACGCACCGTGAAGGCCACCGCCGAGATGAACTCCTCGAGAGCGTCACGCACGATCTCGACGACATCGTCAGATTCTGCCGACGTGGGGGCATCGCCGCCGGTCTGCCTGCGTCTTGGCCGTTTCGGTGGCTCGCTCCTACAGTAGCGCGTGGCATATCGATACTCCTCCGGATCGCCGATGCAGAAGTCCAACGTCGGCGTCTCCATCGCCGGAGCCATCGGCCCCGCTGCCTGACCCGCCATGATGGCCTGGTCGAGCCCCATCTCCCATCCCTCGGGCATCTCCACCGGCTGCACGATTTCCGCCGGCTTGCCGCCCGGGTTAACCACCGCGGAGCGATCGACCGCCACGTAAGCGGTGAACCGCGAAAGCACCTGGGCCGACACGGAGACCTCGACGATTCGCTTGGCCAACCTCTCCAGGTCGGATTCCAGGCCGCTGGCATACAAGTCTTCCAGCTCGCGCACCTTCGCCCGGCCCCAAAGGCTCGTGAGGGCCCGGTTCGTCGTCGCCCGGGCGATCGCCTCGTGTTGCCACGGCCGGCCCGTCGCCTCGGTCGCGCAGACGCGCAGGCGAAGCGACGAGGCGCCGGCCGGCAGTCGGCCGAAAACCGTGACCGGTCGCTCGGCGAACACATCGGGCAGGCGCGACGGCGCGAGGCTGTCGGAATCCCACGCGGCTTCCAGCGGCTCGAGACGCAGTTGGGTCAGTACCGGTTGGCCGGTGTTGCGGTGGATGCGGTCCATCGCCGCGTCGAGTTGCGACTCGGACTCGACCAACTCGCAGAGGCCGTCCCCCTGGTCGGCCAGCCGCCGCAGGAAGCCGGCGTTGACCGCCTCGTCGATCCCCACCGTGTGGACCCTGGGCATGGAGCGACCGGCCGCCTGGACGAAGGATTCCAACACCATGTCCTCGCCCCCGACCTGCCCATCGGTCACCAGCACCATCACCCGCTGCCGCCGGGCGTCGTTTCCGGCCAGCAGGCCGGCCGCGTCGGACAGGGCCAGGCCCATCTCGGTGCCGCCCCGGGCCTCGATCTTGCCGAGCCACTGGAGCACCTGCCAGCGGTTGCGATCGGTGGCCTCGACGAGCTTGCGGTTAGCCTCCGAGGGATACTCGCGATGGTCGTCGAACGCCAGCACCGTGAAGCGGTCGTGCTCCAACAGCGTGTCGATCATCCGTCCCACGGCGCGCCGCGCCGCGACCATCTTCCAGCCGAGCATGCTCCCCGAGCGATCGAGCACGAAGACGATGTCGCGGGGTCCAGGCGGCGGGAGGCTCTCCGGGGCCGGCGGAACGATGGTCAGGGCGAACGCGCCCCCCTGGCCGTCCGCGCCCGGCGAGAGCACAAGCGACGTTTGTACCGTGGCGGCCGCCAAGGGAAATCGGAGGATGAAGTCGCGGTTGAGCCGCTCGCCCGGCTGAAGACGGACAATCCACGGCGGGCCGCCCTCGGCGATCACGCTGTGCAGGCTCGCGCGAATGCGTTTGGACCAGTCGGCTTGCGAGGCATCGAGTCCAGCCGGATCAAGCTCGACCTCCAGCGAAAGGTTTACCGGGTTCGGAAACCCGGGTAGCAGCACCGGCGGCGTAATCCGCGAGGCGTCGGGAACCTGGGCGGTGTCGGACGCCCATCCGGGGCCGACCGACGGCCCGTCGAGCGGTACGCCCGGCACGTACCGCGGGGCCACCACCAGCGGGAAGCGGAACTCGGCCTCTCCGCCGACAAACGGCACCGGGCCGACCAGCGTCAGTTCGACGCTCACCGTCTCCTTCGGCGGGATGTTGCCCACGCGGAGGTTGAACGTGCCGCTCCGCTCCTCCTCGGCGATCGCCGCGCGATGGCCCGACTCGATGGCCCGGCGGTATTCCTCGCGGGCCTCGGCCCGCTCCTTGAGCACGCCCTCGACCACGCGGTCGGCAACCTTCATGCGGAACGAGGTGACGGCCGCGCGGTCGGGCAGCGGGAAGATATAGGTGGCCTCCAGCGGCACGTCGAGCGAATTGCGGAACGTCTGCCGCACCGTGATGTCGGCCACCAGCCCGGAAATCCGTGCCCGCACGTCGAGCGCCGTCAAGGGGAGCCGGCCCCGTTCGGTCTCGAGGGCCCCGAATCCGCTGTCTTGCGTGGCCGTCCGGCCATCCAGCGTCGCGTCGTCGAGTTGGGTCACCGATCGGATCATGGTTGTCTCTCGCATGTGTCCCTGGGTTGGGTGGTTGGTCCCGGCGCCCACCCCAGGCGCCGGATGGCCGCGGCCAGATCGGCCAAGGCGGGTTTGAGCGATTCGAGCTTCTCGGGGGTGACCTGCCTCGGGTCGAGCCCTTCGATTACCAGGCGGACGCCGGGACCGAGCGATAGTGCAACGGCCGGCCGCGCGGCGATCTCGGTCCCGGCAGTGGCCTCCTCCGCAGCGGTCGTAGCGACCGGGCGACAAGCCCAGAATCGGCTGCGTCCGGCCAATGCGGCCGCGCCCGAGGCGCTTCTCAATGGAGTCCGGCCTTGCGCAGCGCTAGCGATCTTCGACTGCCGCTCCCAGAAATCGGCCGGGAGTTCGGCAAAGGCCGCCAGCGTTGATTCGTCCGCCCCAGCAATGGATCCCTGGACCTGGACCAAGGAGAGCCCTCGGGCCTGAAGCCGTTTTATCGCCACGAGTTGCAGCAAGTGCTTGCGGCCGTAATACGCCGTACGCCCACGGAACTCGACCGGTCGGTCAAGAATGCCCAGCGTGGTGTAATAGCGTATCGTCCTCTGGTCGGGTATCTCGCGCACGCGTCCGGAGCCCTGCCCGTTGTAGCCGGCCGCCTCAAGGGCCAGTCGCACGACATCGGCAAGTTGGTCGATAGTCCAGAGCTGGTCCACGCCTGAATTATACACTGTTGAATAACAGTGTCAATAACCGCTCTCATTTGGAACGCTGATAGGATGGGGGGGGCGGAGAACCCAAGTCGCGGCTATCGCCTACCCATCTCGGTGCCGATCGGGACGAGCGGGGCGAAGAACGCGGGGGTTGCCCACAGCGACAAGCGCGCCGCGCGGGCAAGCGCCGCGCAGGCCAGCACCGTCATCAGCGGTAATGGGCGAAACAGAACCGGAGGAATGACCGCAAATACTTGGAGTTACGGACCTTCCGGGGACGCCGAGCGTGAAGCTTGAGCGTGAAGCTTGGCGTTGTGAGCAGACTGCCGAGAGTGCGGGAAACAGGACTTGAACCTGCACGGCCTTGCGGCCACTAGGCCCTCAACCTAGCGCGTCTGCCAATTCCGCCATTCCCGCAGGGACTTGCCTTCACTTTATCCCTTCGGCACCATCCGTCAAGAGCCGGTCCTCTTGATTGCCAGGACGGCAAGACGTGCTTTGGGCAGGTGCCATGCGGTGTCGAAGATCTCGCCCGTCATGCACGCGATGTTTTGGGCGCTCGTGGAACCAGTCTTGTAGGCCTCCAGCAGTCCTTTCTCGACCGCCGACAGGCAGCCGGCCGCGTGCTCGCTTTTCGGGCAAGCGAGTACGAGCAAGGCGTCGCCGCGCCACAATCTGGCCACCCGCTGCCGGTACTTGGTATCGCACGACTCGCCCAGGGGTGGGGTTTCATGGAGGCACCAGGAGCAACCTCGCGGGGTGAGGATTGCACAATGAAGTGGGCCCGCAAGGCAAAACGGCAGATCGCCGGACGGATCGAGGGTTGCGCCAAAAAGGGAGGCGCCCGGACCGCCCGGCGAGGCAGTCCACAACGCGGTATTGGTCCGTTGAATCAGGGTGCTGGGTCGGCGGCACTGGGACGCATGAGCGCGGACGGAAGCCCGCAGTGAAGCGGCGGCCAAGGCACCCGCGATCCCCTCTTCGGCCGATCGGCCGAGACACGCGCCCAGCTTTGCGCCCTCGATGGGGAACCAGTCGAAGAAGGCCGTGTTGAGTGACTCGGTGGGAGCGACCCAACCCGCGACCTCCCATCCCACTAGAACTGGGGGAGTCGAGGGGAATTGTGCGCGCTGGAACTGCTCGGCCTCGACGAGACTGCGCTTAAGCTGGCTCGCTTCGATCCCTTCGCGCAGCAGGGCCTCGCGTTCCAGTTCCGCGGCCAGGCGTCCCGCGGTGGCTTCGAGGATGCTCGTGTCGCGATCGTCGAACTTGCGCGGGTTCTTGGAGAAGACCCACAAGGTGCCGAGGATCGTGCTGGACGAGGAGACAGGCACACAGGCAGCCGAAGGAAAATCCTCGGGCGGTTTCCAATGGCTTAACAGGCGCACGTCCTCCAAACAGACGGCATGGCCGAGCATCGCTTCGAGGTCGGCCAGGGTCTCTTGGAGTGGGCGGGGGGGTTCGGTGAGTCGGTGGCGAGGCAAGCCCCAGCACGCCCGGAGTTTCAGCGACGTGGTTCCCTCGTCGAGCAAATAGAGGCCCGCGGCGTGGCACCCGACTGCTTGGGCGGCGGTGCGCAACACCCACTGCAACCGGCTGGCGAGGTGCTCGCTGGAATTCAGCCGCGCGACCACGGGCACGGCGGCGGCCAGTTCGGCCTCGCGTTCCCAAAGGGCCTGTTGGGTCTGGAGATGCTCGTCAATCAGGCCCGCAATGGCTTGGGCCAACTGTTCCGCAGATTGGCGGTCGACCGGGGGATTCAAAGCGGCCGAAGCCGATCGCACCGGATCGAGAAGTGCGTGTCCCAGAGATGCTCCAACGCCCGGGTTGGCCGGGGCGGACGACGCGTGCTCGCTCGGGTGGGTCGGCTTCGTGCCGCGACGTAAATTGAGCTGCCAGCCCGTCGCCGTCCGAAACGCCGCGACGAGCGCCGACAGGCTGGCCACGTTGTCAATATCGGGCCGACGGGCCTCGAGGGTTTGCTCGTGGTAGATTTTCAAGTAGTTGAGGCAGGGTTTGGGCACAGTCTCTCCGGACGAACGGTTTGGCCCGCTGATGCCAAGCGATCCATCAGGGTTGGACGTCAGCGTGCGGTTCGCAGTCGCCGCACGCCGCGCGTTCTTCGTCTCCATCCTTGGCACCTCATCCATGCCAGAATCCGTGCAATACCTATCCTCACATCGGCAATGAGAGCTGCACAACGTGAGTATTATGGAAGAAATAAACAGACTGCGCAGCACAGACAGAAGGCACCGCCTGTTACGGCTACGCGGCAACGGCTGATACGAACGCCGAGTCCCGGCAGGCAATGCCGTTAGAACTCGACGCTGCCGGGTGTTCGGGGGTAAGGGATTACGTCGCGAATATTCCCCATGCCTGTAATGAACTGCACGACGCGTTCCAAGCCAAGTCCGAACCCCGCGTGGGGGACCGTCCCATATCGGCGGAGATCGAGATACCACCAATAGGTGTTGGGGTCCAAGCCCAGCTCTTCCATGCGCTGGCACAGCACGTCGAGTCGCTCCTCGCGTTGGCTGCCGCCGATGATCTCGCCCACCTTGGGCACCAGGATGTCCATGGCCCGGACCGTGCGTCCGTCGTCGTTCAGCCGCATGTAGAACGCCTTGATCGACTTGGGATAGTCGTAGAGGATCACCGGACACTGGAAGTGTTTTTCGGTGAGAAAGCGTTCGTGCTCGGCCTGGAGGTCGCGGCCCCAATCGACGGGAAACTCGAACGGTTGCCCCGACGCCTTGAGGATTTCGACGGCCTCGGTGTACGAGAGCCGGACGAACCGGCTGTCGATGATCCGCTGGAGCGTTTCGACGACGGTCTTGTCGATGCGGAGGTTGAAGAACTCCATGTCTTCCGGACAGCGCGCGAGCACGTCGCGGAAGATGCGCTTGAGAAACCGCTCGGCCAGATCCATGTTGTCGTCGAGGTCGAAGAACGCCATCTCGGGCTCGACCATCCAGAACTCCGAGAGGTGGCGCGTGGTGTTCGAGTTCTCGGCGCGGAAGGTCGGTCCGAAGGTGTAGATCTTGCCCAGCGCGCAGGCGTAGGTCTCGCCCTCGAGCTGTCCGCTGACGGTCAGGAAGGCGGGCTTTCCGAAGAAATCCTGGCGGAAATCGACACGCCCGGCCGTTTTCGGAGGGTCGGCCAGATCGAGGGTGGTCACGCGGAACATCTGCCCGGCCCCCTCGCAATCGCTGGCCGTGATGATGGGCGTGTGGATGTAGAGAAAGCCCTCTTCCTGAAAAAACTCGTGGATCGATCGCGACACGCAATTCCTCACCCGCGCCACGGCCCCGAAGGTGTTGGTGCGCGGGCGCAGGTGGGCGATCGTGCGCAGGAACTCGAACGAGTGTTGCTTCTTTTGCAGCGGATAGGTCTCGGGATCGGCCATGCCATGGACGGTGATGCTCGTGGCATGCACCTCGGTGGCCTGCCCCTTGGCGGGCGATTCCTTCAACAGGCCGATGACCGTCACGCTGCAACCCGTGCCGAGCCGCTTGACCTCCGATTCGTAGTTCGGCAACGAGCCGTCGGCGACCACCTGGAGATTGCCGAAGGACGAGCCGTCGTTGATCTCGAGGAAGCTGAACCCGGCCTTCGAGTCGCGCCGCGTGCGGACCCAGCCTTGAAGTTTGACTTCCTGACCCGCGTTCTCTCGCCGGCGGGCCTCGGCCACCGTAAGTCGCTTCATCGTCGAAGTATCCCCAAGACCGAAAGCGGCCATGTCGTAGCCGTTCACACGCCGGCGACCGGCACGGTTTTCGGCCCCTCGCGGGCCGAAAGACGTGTCGATCCCGGTCACGCTCCAAGGAGACAGTCCGATTCTCGCGCTCCTTCGCCGCGAAAATCGGGACAGTCCCCGCGAACGGGTACGGCGTGTTGGGCGTATCCTACCGCGCTTGCGGTCCGAAACAAGGGCAGGCCGTGGGACTTGCTGCCGCAGTCCGGCTCGCGCGGCAGGCTGGGTCCTCACCCAACAGAAAGGCCGCCCCGGGGTAGTGCGGACGCCGCGGTGTTTTGCTACAACAATGGTCGCAAGACCGATGACCTCGACGACACCCAATCGGTGCCTGTTGCCCTACGAATGGTCGTTCGGGCCCCGCGTGTGTTGGGTGCCCGTGAAATCCCTCCCCAGGAGAAACCGTCATGCGTCCGCTGGTGTGCCATTGGTTGCGCGTGGGATTGGTGGCCATTGCGATTGCCTGGTGTCTTGTGGGAGCGGTCCGCCGTACCGCCGAAGCAGGCGATGCGCCCGTGCCGGATCCAGGCGTTTCGCGCGGCTTGTGCGTGGTGCTGGGCGACGCGCCGGCCGATCCGGCGATCCGGCTGGTGCGGCAAGGCGAATTGCTGGTCTACGTGCAAGTGCCTCGGGCCGATGAGGCCACCGCGGTCCGTCGCGCGGTTGCCGGCGCGGGACTGTACGGAACTCGAATCTTCGTCGAATCGGGCGATTGGAACCGCTTGCACCTGGCCGACAACCTCGCCGACGCGGTGATTGCGACGGGCCGGGCGGCCGCCATCCCCGAGGCCGAGATCCTCCGCGTGCTGCGTCCGCTGGGTAAGGCGATTCGGGGCGATCGGGAATTGACCAAGCCCCTTCCCGACGGCATCGACGATTGGAGCCATCCCTACCACGGCCCCGACAACAACCCGCAGTCGCGCGACCGGATCGCGCGGGCTCCCTATCTGACCCAGTTCCTCGCCGATCCGCGGTATGCACCGCTTCCGCAAGTGGCGGTGGCCTCCGGTGGGCGCGTGTTCAAGGCGTTCGGGCACATCGCGTTCAAAGAGCGGGAGGAACCCTGGCTGAACACGTTGGCGGCATTCAACGGTTACAACGGCACGCTCCTATGGAGGCGCGAGATTCCCCCAGGGTTGATGATCCACCGCAACACGCTGATCGCCACGCCGACGAAACTGTATTTCGGCGACGACCGCTCGTGCAAGGTGATCGACGCCGCGACCGGCGAAACCCTCGACGAGATCGCGCCGCCCGAGGACGTGGCGGGCGGGACGTTCTGGAAGTGGATGGCCCTGGACGGCGGCGTGCTCTATGCCCTCATCGGCGAGCAGGAACAGCGCGACCCCGTGATCCGGCTGCGGTGGACGAACCACGGCTGGCCCTGGAACCCGCTCTCGCCCGGCTACAACCAACCCGAACACACCTGGGGGTTCGGCCGCACCTTGCTCGCCATGGATCCGCAAACCAAGAAGATCCTCTGGCGCTACCAGGAATCGGAGCCGATCGACGGCCGGGCCGTATGCACCAGCCACGGCCGGCTCTACGCGTTCCGGTTCGGCGCGTTCCTCACGTGCCTCGACACCAAGACCGGCAAGGTCCTATGGCGCAAGACGCCCCAGAACGACGGTGCGTTGTTCGAGACCCTTGGACGATACCTGCCCCGGCAGGACTGGCGCACGAACTGGCGCACCACGGCATACCTCAAGTGCAGCGACAAGGCCCTGTACTTCGCCGGACCGCAAGTCGGCAAGCTGGTGGCGGTCTCGGCGGACGACGGCCACGTGCTGTGGCAACATCCGCACAGCAATTACCAATTGGTGTTGCGCGACGACGGCCTCTACGCCCTGAGCGGCCAGGTGGGCGCCGAAGTCGGCATGGACAACTCGTTCCGGCAGGACCTGGCCCGGATCCCCGAGCCGAGTTGCCGGTTCGACCCCCTGACCGGGCAGCTCTTGACCCGGTTCGAGCTGGGGCGTCGCGCCTGCACCAGGCCCACCGGCGCGATCGACGCGGTGTTCTGCCGGGCCAGCGGCGGCTCGACGCGGCTGGAAGCCGCCTCGCCTCCGCCAACAACGCCGCCGGGCGGCGTG
>JANLFZ010000032.1:16745-18807 GCA_024653385.1 Thermoguttaceae bacterium
GCTGGGGGCTGATCTCGCCCATGCGTGCCCAGTGCCACGACGGCGTGACGATCGCCAATGGCCTGTTGTACTGGTGGCCCTCGACCTGCGACTGCAATCTGACGCTCTACGGCATAACGTGCCTTGGCCCGGCGGGCGATTTCCGCTTCGACCGGCCCGCTTCCGACGCCGAGCGACTCGAGACGTTCGCCGCGTCGGCCGAGGTGGCGTCCCTGCCGACATCCGAGGCCGACTGGCCGACGTTCCGGGCCGACAACAGCAGCACGGGAACCACGTCGGCCGAGGTGCCCTCCGCGGCGCGGCAGGCCTGGCGGGTTGCGCTGCCGGAGGGCGTCACGCCGACGGCTCCCACTGCGGCCGGTTCGCTGGTGTTCGTTGCCGGTTCCGACGGGGTGGTGCGCGCGATCGAGGCGGCGTCCGGCCGAGTGACGTGGGACGCCTTTACCGGCGGCGCCATCCGCATGCCGCCCACGATTGCCTCCGGCCGCGCGCTGGCCGGCTCGGGCGACGGCTGGGTGTACGCCTGGGAAGCGGCCACGGGCAAGCCGCTCTGGCGGTTCCGCGCCGCGCCGGTCGAACGCCGCATTCCGGTCTACGGCCAGATCCTATCGACCTGGCCTGCTGCCAGCGGTGTGCTGGTCGAGGGTGGCACGGCCTACGTGGCCGCCGGCATCGTGAACTACGATGGCACGCACGTCTACGCCCTGGATCTCGCCACCGGCCGGATCAAGTGGCAGAACAACACCTCGGGGCACATGGATCCCATCAGCCCCACGGGCGTCAGTGTGCAGGGCCAGTGCCTGGCCTTTGGCGGACGCCTGTATTTGGCCGGCGGCAACGTGGTCTCGCCCGCCGTGTTCGACATGCGCGACGGTCGCTGCTTGAACGATCCGGCACAGCACGTGCGCCGCACGGTCAACAACAACGTGCCGTCGTCCGAGAGCCCGCGCGGGTGCGAATTGCACCGCATCGGACAGGCCGTCTTCGTCAGCGGCAAGCCGTATTACGCGCACCCGAAGTACCCGGTCTACGACGCCTCGGTCACGAACAAGCTCGTGTATACCCGGGCTGCCGGCCGCGACCTGGCGTGGTTCAACAGCGTGAAACTGGCCTGCTACCCCGGCGACGAGTCGCGCAATCCCGACGTGTTCGCCCGGGCCTGGGGCCGGCTCGAGGTGCGCGGGCTTACGCCCCTGTGGACGCACGACACGCGCGGTGGCGAGGCCCTGGCCGTCGGCAAGAATGCGGCGGTCGTGGCGACCACGAAGGAGGTGCGGGCGATCGACCTGCGCGACGGCAAGGTGCTTTGGGCCGCGCCGCTTCCCGCCAGTCCCCAGGGCACGGGCGCTTGGCCGCGACCACCGCGTCCTGGTCGCGCTGACCAACGGCGAGATCGTCTGCTTCCAATAGAACGGTCGGGTTTGGCTGGAACGATCGCACCCATCGAGGACATGCTGCTCGGTGGGCAACCCGGGCGCGGTCACTCGTGCGTGTCGATCTCCGCGGCGACGCGCGCGATCAGGTACACGGCCGCGGTTTCGATGCGGAGGATGCGCGCGCCCAGCCCGACGCACCGCCAGCCCGCGTCGACCGCGGCGGCGACCTCCTCGGGGGTCCATCCGCCCTCCGGCCCCACGGCCAGACAGATCGGTCTGTCCGGGGGACCACCGGTCGGTGGCTGCCGGCCCGCCGGCCGAATCGCGGGCGAGCCGGGATGCGCGAGCCAGCGAAGCGGAACGTCGCGCGTCGCCGCGACAAAAGCAAGCCAGTCCGCGGGATCGGCGATCTCCATGAGTCGGTTCCGGCCGCATTGCTTCGAGGCCTCGACCACGTGACGCCGGAGCCTCGCCCGAACTTGCTCGACCGGCTGAGCGACCGAGCGGGCTGTTCTTAGGGGTACCAGTTCCGTAACCCCGAGTTCGACGGCCTTCTCGATCAGCCATCTTTGGCGGTCGCCCTTGGGGAGCGATACCGCAAGGGTCAGCCGATAGGGTAGTTCGCGGTCGATCGCCTCGCGCGACAAGACCGAAAGCCGCACTTCACCCCGGCCGATGCGTTCGAT
>JANLFZ010000032.1:18817-22682 GCA_024653385.1 Thermoguttaceae bacterium
CGACCCCGCTTCCGTCGAACAACTTGACCTCGGTCCCAGGCTTTGCGCGCATCACGTGGGCTAGATGGTGGGCCTCGGCGCCCATGAGCACCGCCTGGTCGCCCACAATCGGGGAGTTGCTGAAATACCTGTCCGGCGGGGACACGGCTGTACCTCTCCAGCGAAATGGCGTTAAGCCGAGTTGCGGATTGTACCGAATAGATGGGATATACGGTTAAGGTCCGGAGGCTACCCCTCTATCTTGGGGAAGCAACGACTTCGAGGGCGACGGGTTTCGCGCGATGTACGAATCCCATTGGGGACTAAGCGAGTCGCCATTTCGGGTCGGAAACGATCCGAAGCGATTCTACCAGAGTCCGACCCACGAGGAGGCCCTCGCGCGGCTGCACTTCCTCGTCGAGACGAGGCGGCGTCTGGGCTTGCTGCTGGGCGACGCGGGCAGCGGCAAGTCGCTTCTTCTGGCCGTCTTCGCCGAGCAGTTGCGCCGCTTGGGCCAGTCGGTCGCCACCGTGAGTCTGTTGGGCGCCGATCCGGCCGAATTGCCGAGCCTGTTGGCCTTGGCCCTCAGGCTCCCGGTGGATCGCTGCCCGTCGAACGGCGGGGTGTGGCGGCTCCTCACCGATCACATTGCCGAGAACCGGTACCAGCACGTGGCCACCGTCTTCTTGCTGGACGATGCGGACCGGGCGTCGCCCTCGGTGCTGTCGCGGGTGTTGCGCCTGGCCAAGTGCGACCCAGCGCCCGACTCGCGGCTGACGCTCGTGTTGGCCGGGCAGTACGACCGGATGGGCCGCTTGGGTCCCGATCTGCTCGATCTGGCCGACTTGCGGATCGATCTCGAACCATGGGAGTTGGCCGACACCGAAGCGTTCGTTCGATGGGCGTTGTCGCGCGCGGGCCGGACGGACCAGGTGTTCGACGCCCCGGCCATCAGCCGCCTTCACGAACTGGCCGGCGGTGTTCCGCGCCGGGTTTGCCAACTCGCCGAGTTGGCACTGGTTGCCGGCGCCGGACAGCATCTCGCGGCCGTCGACACCGAGACGGTCGAATCGGCGTGTCGCGAGTTGGGCGTCATCGAGGTGTGAACACGGGCACACCCCTTCGCGCAGGGCAAACTTGCCTTGGACCCCCATCCGTGGTTCAATGCTGGTGGGGTGCCTGAAAGGATGCCATGCATGATTGATGCGGAGGTTGCCGCGCGCGAGGGGTTGGTGCTGGTCTTTGCGGCGGACCAGCGTCCCTTTCGCTACACGGGCGGCTCGGGGGTCGTCAACCGGTTTTGCGTTCTCCAACCGCTCATGACCTTGGATGGAGACCGGATCGACGCCAGCCGGCAGGGCTTCCCCAACCGCGCCAAAGTGTGGTGGATGCTCCGCGACGACATTGCCGAGGAACAGGTCGTACCCGGCTCGCTGTGGACCTCGCGCATCGAGCTGGCCGCGAAGTGGGAGGCCAAGGACCCCGAATCGGACAAGTATCAGGCCAAGGTCCGCGACATCCAGCCGGGCGGGCAGGAGCTGATCGAGATCCTCCCGGTGGCGGCGCCGGAACCCGACCTGGCCTACTTCCAGCGAGGCAAGAAGCTCGATTGGCCCAGGCCCACCACGCCGCAAGTGATGCTTCGCGGAACCCGGGCCGTGCTCGGCCCCCTGAAGGCCCGGTGGCTTCCCGAACACCGCCAACTGGAGTTTTCGGCCGTGTCGGCGGGCAATCCCGAAGTGCTCCGCGTGCCGGTCGACCGATTCAACGCGATCGTCCGTGAAGAGCACTTCACGATCGCGCTGAACGAGTACGATCCGCAAAGCGAGAAGACGACGTCCGTCGTGCGGCTGACGCGGCAGGCGTGGCTGCAACTCGACAAGCTGCGGGCCGCCGGCGAGACGCTCGACGCCTCGACCGATGCGCAGGTCATCAACTGGGCCATGAAGAGGTACCGGGTGACGCACGCGCAGGCCGAGCCGGTCAAGAAGTTCTTCGCCCGCATCGCCGAGGACGATGCGGCCGGCGACGACCAACTCGCGGCGGCGAAGCTGAAGCGGCTCCGCGAGCTGGAGCAGGACGCCGAGCGGGTGCTGGCGTTGGGCGAAAGCATTGCCCAGTCGGTGGCCGAGACGCCGGCGTTCGAGGACCTCGTTCGCCGGCACCTCGACGCGATCGTGGCCCAGAAGATCGGCGAGCAGGTCGCGTTGCGCCAGGAAGAGATCCGCCGCCGCACGCAGGCCGAAGAGCGCCAGCTCGAAGCGGTGCAGGCCTCGCTGCGGCGGCTGTCGGCCGACTTCGAGAAACGGGCAGCCGCCCAGGACGAGGAGTTCAAGGCCCGCTGGGACGACCGCATCCGCCAGCTCGAACAGCGCGAGCGGGCCGTGCAAGATCGCGAGCGGGCCGTCGCCGAGCAAGAGGAAAGCCTGCACCTCCGCCTGGAACGTGTCATCCAGCGCTACCAGAACGAGGCCCAAAAGGTGGGCGATGACCTGGTGGCCCAGTTGCCCATTCTGCGGCGCATGGGCCTGGGCGCCGGGGCCGACGCCGACTTGGCCTCCGACGCCGAGCCCGCCGAACTGCGCCTGCCCTATTGGCTCAAGGAAGAGCCCACGGCGAGCTTCACCGAACCGATCGACGAGGCGACGTTTCTGGCGCAGTTCCAGCGGGTGGTCGAGCGGCGCGGGTTCTCGTTCCACCTCGAGGACCTGCTGAACTTCCACGTCTGCGTCAAGATCGGCGGATTGTGCGTGCTGGCCGGGCCGAGCGGCACGGGCAAGAGCAGCCTGCCGCGCCTGTACGCCGAAGCCCTTGGATGGAAGAACCGCTACCTCCAGGTCCCGGTGCGGCCCGACTGGCTCGACGACCGCGATTTTCTCGGCGCGTACAACGCCCTGGCGAGGCGGTTCGAGCCGGCCACGGCGGGGGTGGCCGACCACCTCATTGCCGCCATGCTGGCGAACCAGCGCGGCCTGGGCGACATCTACCTCATCTCGCTCGACGAGATGAACCTCGCCCGCGTCGAGCATTACTTCGCCCAGTTCCTCAGCATCCTCGAATGCCCGATCGAAGAGCGGAACATCGCGCTGTTTGCCCCCGGCCTGGCAAGGCCGTCGGATCCGTACGCGCCGTACCAGTCGGTCCACGTGGGCGAGAACGTGCGTTTTCTGGGCACGGTAAACATCGACGAGACGACCCATTTCTTCAGCCCGAAGGTGCTCGACCGCTGCCAGGTCGTGTCGTTCGCGCCACCCGATCTGGCCGCGGCGCGCCAGGGCGATTCGAGCGACGCGATCGGCGGGGTGATTCCGGTGCACTTGAACACGTATCTCGGGTGGAGCCGGCCGCCGGACCCCACGGGACCGGCCCGCGACTTCTTGCTTCAGGTCGCCGGCATCCTGCGCCGCTCGCGGCTCGTGCTGGGAATCCGCCAGTTCGACCGGATGCTGCGGTACGTGGCGTCGGCGCGGCCGTTCTTGAGCGAAGACAAAGCCCTCGACTTCCAATTGATGCAGGTCGTCTTGCCCAAGCTGCGGCGCACGGCGGCCGGGTTCGAAGAGACGCTTCAGGGACTGCGCGAGCTGATCAAGCCGGAGCGGTGCCCGCGGACCGCGGACCTCTTGGCCCGGATCGCCGAGGCGGGGCTCGAGAATGAGTATTTCCAACTCCTTTGAAATCCGCGTGGCGGCAGAGCAGGGCGAGATCTTCCGCGCGACGCTCGATGCGTTGGCGTCGCTGGGAGGCGAGGTCCCGGCGCGGGCGATCGACGCGCGCGAGAGCTTCTCGGTCCACGTGCGCCGCGAAAACCCCGCGGCTCGCTGGCGATTGAAACTCGGCACCGAGCCGATCGGCGAATTGCCGCCGGGCACGCGGGAACTGGTGACCG
>JANLFZ010000339.1 GCA_024653385.1 Thermoguttaceae bacterium
CGAAGGGTTGTCTTTCTCCAAAGGGATGGTAGACTGAACGCCTGGGGCGATCCGGAATCGAGAATGCACCCTTAGCTCAATTGGATAGAGCATCGGTCTACGGAACCGAAGGCTGCAGGTTCGAGTCCTGCAGGGTGCGCTTCACGAGCAATCGGCAATCGGCCGAAGGAGCAGGTGTGGGTCGGCAGGAGTTCGGCGGAGGGCTGCCAGATGCCCCAAGGCGCGCTCGGCAGCCGACAGAAGACCGGCCGGGCATCCCGCGTAAGCGGGAGTGGAAGATCGCGGGGAACGAAGGCCGCCGGGCCTTTCACCCGGACAAGGCCACCTGGGGCTTCGGGCATGAAATCGGTGGCTTCCCTTCGGCCGGCTTGCTCAAGCACGAGCCGGTCCCCGCCCGGTAAGCGGTTACGCCATCCGGGTGCTGGCCAGCGACCCATGCCGTTCGTCTTGCCCTCGCCCCGCACTGCCGGACAAGCCAGTAATCGCACCCTACGGCTGCCGCCGGCTCCGCAACGCGCGCCCAAACTGATCCGTCAGATCTCCTTGCCCACGGCAAAGGCCAGCCCCAACGACGGACCGACTCCGTAGTACCGGCGATCGCCGGGCGAGAAGAGGATCGGCCGGATCTTGGCCATGTCCGGAGCGCCGTCCGACCCCAAGACCGATTCCTCCGCCTTCACGTCGAGGATCTGGCCGACGAACTGGGTGCGCAGGCCCAGCTCGAAGACGTGAATCACCCGGCATTCCAAGACCAGCGGGCATTCCTGGATGTAGGGCGCGTCGACGTGTTCGCCTCGCACCGGCGTGAGCCCCGTGACGGCGAACTTGTCCGTGTCGCGGCCACTGTCCCCACGATCCAGGTCGGGGTCGGTTCGACCAGCGTCTTTGCGCCAAGAGATCGCTTCATGGTGATTCTCCCGAGAAGTTTGGTGTGTTCCTGTCGGACTATTGGGCGATCGTGGTTTGCGCCTCACTGGCGAGGGACTCGCCATCGACGTGAACGGCGTTGCGGCGCAGCACGTTGTGGTCCGCCTCCGGCGCGATGGAAATACCACGCGGACCGTCATAGACGTGCGTCCCCTCGACGATGTTCCAGTCCTTCAACGGGGCCGTCTTGGGGAGGTTGGGGATCTTGTGCGCGGGCGACTCGAGGGCGATGGCCGCGCGGCGCGCCGGGTCGGCCTGCTGGAGCCAGACGGGCTGGATGTGGAGGCTCGGCCGATAGCGGAAATCGACCACCTCGGAGAACCGCACCGTGTTGCCGAAGACGAGCGGACCGCGCAGGACGATCTGCCCCCGGCCCACGACGCGGGAGCCGATGAGGTCGCAGAAGGCCACCGGCGAGGGGTTGTCGTGCTGCCAGGCCCACAGGTAAAGCCCCTCGCCGTCGCGCTGGACGTGCCCGTCGATCACATGCGCGAGGTTGAAACCCCAAAAGCCGGTCCAGTTCGCCGTGTGTTCCTCCGTGTTGTCGATCCAAAGCGTCTCGGCATAGGCGCCGTTGACCGCGATGTAGGTCGAGGCGTCGGGGACCACGTCCCAGGGCGGTTCGACGGTGAGCGTGTCCTTGGTGCTGGCCACGACACGGCGGTACTGGCCCAGTCCCCGGCCATCGAGCACCAGCACGAAGGTGTCGCCCAGGTCGGTTTGGAACGGCTCGCCCGGCACCCAGAGCCGGTTGCCTTGGGCCTTGGCCACCGGGCCGTGCCAGAAGGCGCCGCCGGCCTCGTACATGTTTTCGCCGCTGTTGTGGCGGCGCGGGATGTTGTTGCGAAGCAGATTCCCCTGGAGGATCGTGTGGTAGGCGCTATTCTCGGGATTTCCCACGCGGGCCCCCTTCAGCCCGAGCTGCGAGCACCAGTTGCGGTCGGCGTTCTCCAGCACGTTGTCCTCGATCACGCAGCCCTGCGGGGCGCGAATGAAGAGGTTGTTCGACAATCCCGGGGGCACGCACCGGATCGTGTTCCGGCCGACGTAGGCCTGGCGGTGCGGCCCGTGCATCATGAACAGGCCCCCATGCCCGACGATTTCGCAGTCCTCCAGGGTGAAGCCGTAGGAGCCCCAAGAGACCTGGATCGCCTGCTCGTCGCCGTGGAGGATGCGCAGGCGGCAGCGGCGGATCGCCGCGCCGGTGTGGGCGGCCAGGACCCCCAGCCACACGCCGGGCCCGGACTCCAACCCCAGGTCGGTCATGCTTGCCTGGTCGCGGACCCAGACCATGATCCCTTGGTTGGCTTGCTTGGGAGGGTGGACCCAGTGTCCGGGCATGGCCCGCTCGATGTCGGGCGGCAAGTCGAACCGCATCGGCCGCGATTCGAGCACCGTGATGATCGAGCTATTGGCCCCGGCTCCCTGGAGCGTCACGCCCGAGGGCACCCACAGCGTCGCGCGGATCGCGAAGCGGCCCGGCGGCAGGTGGACGACGCCGCCTCCCGCCTCGCCGGCCTTGACCAGGGCCTTGCGCAGGGCTTCGGTGTCGTCGTCGAAGCCGTTGCCCTTGGCGCCAAAGTCATGCACGTTGAATAGCGCGGACGGCGCCGGAGGCCGCGGCTGCACCGAAATCGCCACCGGACCGCCCCAGCCCGCCTCGCCACCCGATCCGTTGTGAACATAAAGGTCGTACTCGCCTGGGGGCAGATCCGCGGGGAGCACGGCGCGCGCTTCGTAGAGGGGATGTCGCCCCGGCGCAATCGCGGCAAGCGGGATGACCCGGCCGTTGGCGCGGGCCTTCAGAGCGACGAGGGTCGCGTCGAGGTTCCGCCCGAAAACACGCACCGGCGATCCCGGCGCAGCCTTCTCGGGATAGACCCACCACGGCTGAGCCGACCGGACGAGCCAGGGGCGCGACCAGCCCTCGGCGCCGCCGACCCAGCACACCGCCTCGCCGGCCCGCGCGTCGTAGAAACCCCCGGCATGGTAGTTCGGGTCGAACTCGACGGCCATCACCAGCCCGCGCGGTTCGACGGCCAGGACCTTCAGTCTCCGGGCGCCCGCGGGCGGCTCCGCGGGCAGCAATCCGCGCCCGGGGTACGGATTGGCCTCCAGGGCCGAGAGGGCCTTCTGGCGATCGAAGGGCGGGCTCCAGGCCCGCACCTCGGTCTTCTGCCCCTCGAAGCCGACACCCCAGATGGTCTTCGTGTTGCCTCCCTGCACCCGGCAGATCTCCGGCGGCGACGCCGAAGCGGAACCGGCCACGATCCAAGCCAGGCCGGCGGCCCATCGGATGAATGTCGAAACCGCTATGGGATGCACTTTCATGGTTCTCGTCTCGTCGAATCGTTCGTGCTGCGGGGGAATCGGTTTTCAGACTACTCGCGCGGCGAGGACCATGCAACCGGCCGCCACGGCGGGTTGGGACGATCGTCGGGAATGCTCGTGCATCCTCTGCCGGCGGATGGTCGGGGCGTGCCCTCGGCGGTACACTGGACCGGAGCCAATCGGCGGTCCGTGTCCTGTGCATCCGTGGGATTTGGAAGATGAGCCGTTATTTGACGACTGCGTTCTTGCTGGTGGTGGCCGCAGGTTCCGTGCTTGCCGGGATGGAGGCACTCGCGGGCGAAGGACCCCGGTCGAGAATGGCCCGCCCCGCGATCCGCGGCATCCTCTACAACGAGGACGACAGCCACCGGTTCGTGCTCGACCCGCCCGGGACGATCAAGCCCGAACGTCTCGACCAACTCGTGGATGAGCTGGCCGACACCCAGGTTACCGTGATGCTCATCTGCTGCTGCGCGAAGACGGTCAACTACCCCAGCCAAGTCTGGGACGTGCACTGCCGGGGGTTCGACCCGGCCAAGGACAATCGCCAGCCGTATTTCGGGGACACGCCGGAAGGAGATCGGGAGGTCCTCCGCCGCTGGGCCCATAACCTCAAGGTCCTGCTCGACGCGGGGATCGACCCCATGCAGCGGATGATCGACCGCTGCCGCCAGAAGGGCATCAGCCCCTGGGTGAGCATCCGCATGAACGACGTGCACGACGCCCACCTGCTTCGCTCGCCCCTGCACAGCCGCTTCTGGATCGAGCATCCCGAGTACTGGCGTTATCCGAACCGCTTCGCGGCGTGGAACGACCGCTGTTTGAACTACGGTCTGAAGCCGGTGCGGGACCACATGATGGCGTTGATCCGCGAGGTGTGCGAGCGGTTCGATATGGATGGGTTGGAACTCGACTGGAACCGCTTTCCCCTGCACTTTCGCGAAGGAGAGGAGGCGGAGCAGGGCAAGATGCTCAGCCAATGGCTGGCCGAGGTGCGCGAGGTGGTTCGGGCCGCGGAAAAGAAGCGGGGGCATCCGATCTGGCTGGTCGCCCGCGTCCCAGCACGGCCCGAAGTCGCCTTGGGGACCGGCCTGGATGCCGTCGCCTGGGCCCGACGCGGGCTGATCGATCACCTCGTCGTGGCGCCGTTCTGGGCCACGACCGACTTCGATATCCCCGTGGAACAGTGGACCGAGCTACTTCAGGGGACCGGCGTAGGGGTGACCGCCGGCCTTGAGATCCGCGTGCAGCCGCACCCGGGAGCCGAGGTGGTGCCCAACACGCCCGAGCGCCGCCGGGGCGCGGCGTTGGCCCATCTGGCGCGGGGCTCCCAAGGGATTTACGTATTCAACTACTTCGAGAATCGCACCGAGTCCGGCGTGCCGATTCGCGATTTGTTCCGGCAAATGGGCTCCGTGACCACCCTGTTGGACAAGGATCGCAGTTACGTCGTGACCTATGCGGACATCCAGGTCCCAGGCCGACCGATCGTCGCGAAGCTGCCCCGCGCCTTGAAGCCGCAAGAGTCCGCCGAGTTCTCGCTGTACATCGGCCCCAAGCCGCCGGCCACGGCCCAGGCCGAGGTGCGCCTTGTGGTCAAGGCCGAACGGCCCCAAGAGAAGCCTGCCGCCCAAGCGGCCGTCAACGTGAGCTTGAACGGTCATGGGCCTCAAGCCGAGAGGAGTTTCGACGGGCGGGTGCTGCGCGAGGGGTACAACACCATCCGGGTGACCAACGCGGGCGCCGGACCGATCCTCGTCGACCTGGTCGAACTGATCATCCGATGCGCCGGCCAGTCAGCGAAGTGACGCTACGGAGGTGATCTATGGCCAATGAGAACTTCACCGTCGGGGACCTGACCGCAGTCATCGGCGACAACGCCGCGCACGGCGAGCACCGGGCCGGGTACAACGGACTTTGGTCGCTGACCCACCGAACCGAGTCGACCAACCTCTTCGTGCCGTCGTTCGCGGGATTCAATCTCGAGCACATCTTCGACGGCCAGACGCTCGACCCTCCCGGCCAGTCGAAGCTGTTTTTCGAGCCCCGAAACGCCCCGATGGAGTTGCGCCGGCTGTCCGATCGCGAGGCTGAACTCCATCAGCCCGAAACCCCCACGTTCCACCTCGAAAGCTGGACACGATTCACCTTGGTCGAGCCGGATGCGATCGACGTGACCTTTCGGTGCATGGCCCATCAGCACGTCTTCCGTCGCGGGTACATTGGCCTGTTCTGGGCGAGCTATATCAACGCACCGGACGACAAGAGCATGTACTTTCGAGGCTCGACCGGGTGGGAACAACACTGCACGCCGGCCCACGACATCCACAGCACCGTCCGCCACGTCGAAGACACGTTCGAGCCCACGTTCGTGGACCGTCACCGCGACTGCCTCTACAAGAGCTATTCGCCGCTGAAGTTCCGGAAGCCATTCTTCTACGGAGTCTTCCGCAAGCACATGCTGATGGTGATGTTCGACCGATGCGCGGGGATTCGATTTTCTCATTCTCCCAGCGGCGGCGGGATGAACCAGGCCGCGGAAACCAGCAATCCGGCCTGGGACTTCCAGTTTCTCGTTCCCAACTACGACGTGATGGTCGAATACTGCTTTCGGGCCCGCCTGGTCTATCGGGAGCGGTGCCCGCGCTCGGAAGTCATCCAGGAGTACGAGAAGTGGCGAGCGTCGCTGGCGCGGAAGTAGCCGGTCGACGCGGACCGTGCGGGGGGCCGCCTAAGCGGGCGGCAATCCGAGCAATTCCAGGCCGACCCTTGCGGCCGAGGTACTCGGTGTCGGGCGGTCGATGATCCGGCCCGGCTCGACGCCCGCTCCCACCGCGAGCATCCACACCCGGCGGCACCCTTCGTCGGCGCCTTGGCCGGTGTAGAAGTCGCTGTGATGGATGAACCCGGGGCCCGTGGGCCCTTCGAGCTGCCGGCCGTGGTCGGGGAGGATCAAGAACACGGTCCGGCCCTGGTAGCTTGGGAGCGATTCCGCCCTCTGCCAGAGGCGCCAGACCAGTTCGTCGGTCCGGCGGATTGCCTCGACGTAGCGCGACCACGAGCCGTAGTGCGCGCAGTCGATTTCGCCGTAGTCGACGCTCAGCACGTCCGGCGCGAAGTGCTCCATGCAGGCCGTCGCGCAGTCGGTGAGAAAGGCATCGTGGCTGGTGGTGCCGCTGGCGTCGCGCCATCGCGCGTACTGGTCGTCGAGCCACCGGCTCGCGGCTTGCGAGCGGAGCCCCCCGGTGGCGATGCGGCTTGCACGGCGGGCGATGCGGGCGCATTGGGCGACGGCTTCCCATTCGGCCTGCGCCGAGCCGGTCGCCCTGGCCCGCGCGACAAGCCGATCCATTTCCTCCGCGGCATGGCGGGGGATGGTGGGCGGCTCGACCACGTTGGCCGCCCAGCGCGCGCCGTACCCCGGCGCCGTGCTCTCGCCGGTCTTCGCCAGGATCGAGGCATAGACGAACGTCCATGCACCCGTGTCGGGAAGGTCGCGGCGCCGACCTCGACTGGTCGAAACCGCCTAGGCATCCGACGGTATTCGAGATCGTG
>JANLFZ010000340.1 GCA_024653385.1 Thermoguttaceae bacterium
CATCGACCTGCCGCGCCGCCTGCGCCGGATCGACGAGGCATTACCAAATGTAGTGAAGACTCGGGCCTGAAATCGAACCTAAGTCCTTACGCGATGGCGAGTCGGGCCCTGGAACTGCGTAACTTGGGTTAGCGGGTTGAAGGGGGTGGTTTGCGGGTTCCCCTTCTCTGTTGCGGGTTTTGGGTGGATGGCAAGTGGGCTGCGAGGGTGTGGGCGAGGTGTTCGGCGGCGTGGCCGAGGGTCAGGTGGTGGCAGGCGGCCCACAGGTCGAGGGCATTGCCTTGCGCCTGGCACGGGGGATTCTTGAGAATGGCAACCTTCTTCTCGGGAGTGCAGTTCTTCCGAGTTCGACTCACGGAAAACCCTCGTCTGGGTCTCTATGCTAATCCGGAGGCCGCGACTTTCCAGTTCCATCAGTTCATGAGAATCAACCCTGCTTCGTGATCTGTTGCCACCACGCCGCCGCTCGTTCCTCGGTCCATTTCCCGGCGCACTCACACTCGCCGAGAGCCTTGCCGAGGCTCTCCATGTCTTGATACCTGTTTGCTGAACGTTTCGCCAGGCACCGTATGATTACCAATTCCAGATCAGCGGGGACGGCCGCGTTCACTTCTGCCGGTGGTTTCACCGGTTTTCGAGCATGAGCTTCGATGATCTCCGAGATCGTATTCCCGCCAAAAGGCGGTTGGCCAGTTACGAGATAATAGGCAACCGCTCCCAGCGAGTAGATGTCGCTGCGGGCATCCAATCGATCATACGACGTCGTCTGCTCGGGGCACATGTAAAGAGGCGAACCACTGACCGTTTCGGATTTGTCGGTGGCTTTCGTTATTGTCTGTTCCCGCACCAGGCCGAAGTCGAGGAGTTTCGCCACGTCGTACACGCCGCCCCGTTCCGCCGCAATGATATTGGCTGGCTTGATGTCACGGTGGATCAGACCTTTGGCGTGCGCTTCTCGCAGGGCTTTGCACACCTGGTGCAGGAGGTGAACGGCTCGCTCGGGCGGCAATGGTCCGTGATACTTGACGAGTTCCTCCAGGCTCAGTCCGGGCAGCAACTCCATGACGTAGTAGAAAGTGCCATCGTCGGTATGGCCGTAATCGTAGATCTCCACCGTGTTCCAATGGGTGAGCTTTGCCGTCGATTGGACCTCCCGCTCGAACCGGGAGAGCATTTCCACATCGGTTTTGTTTTCCGGTCTGATCAGCTTAATGGCACAGGGCCGTTTCAGCAGTTGGTGTTCGGCTCGGTACACCTCTCCCATTCCGCCGGCACCGAGTTTGGCCTTCAGCACGTACTGCCCCAGTTGTTTGGCCTTGAACGCTTCTCGGCGGATGGAGGAGATGACATGCGTTCCAAAGACGGCAACCAGCACCGCAACAAACGGAATGGGGATCGGGATTCTCAGCTTGTCAGCCTGGAGTGCCGCCTCCACCCCCGGAACCTGCCAGCGGAGTCCGAGGAGCAGCCCGTACGGCAGGCAGGCGGCGGGAAGGAGGATCGCCAGTGCCCGTCGCCACGTATTGGGCATAAGGATGCCGTAGGTCAGGATCAGCACGGCCCAACTGGCAAGATAAGCCTGTTCGGTGGCGACGACCGAAACGGCGTCTCCGACTTTGGCGTAGGCAACCAGTCTTGTCCCCATCATTAGCAGGAGTTGCACGAGTAAAGCACCAAATACTCCTGCCTCGAACCAGCGAAGCTGAGTCAACGAAAACCGGCGTGAGCGTCGCAGGACAAGATGGCAGCCAACGAATACGGCAAGAATCAGAGCCCGTATGCCCGCTAGCGGGGCGTATTCTGAGAAGAGGTTTCCGGCAAATACCATCGCCAGCAAGATCGACAACACCAGAGTGGCAGCCTGCAGGCGACCCCGTAGCAGGGCAGCCGTCTCATCAGCGAATTGTGGCCGAGTCCCCTTCACGAAACCCATGTGCGGCCGTGAGATATCGGCGGCCGATCGTTGATGGGGTTGGGGGTTCAGATCGAGGTGGTGCTCGATGGTCTGCTCGGGTTGCTTGAAGCCGCCCATATTCCTGCCGACGCGGGGTCAGATTATGGAAAGAGGAAACGTGAATTCCATAGAACGTTCTGTTCGGTCGGTTCAGAGGATTTCTGCGCACCCCTGGAGATCCCGCCCAGGCAGCGGGCCGTGGACTCCGTAGGGAACGATGCACACTCCGGTCCCGACTCCCTGCGGGCGAATCGCCCAGCGCGTTGTTGTGGGAAACCTGATTTGCGCGCTGCATACGCCCGATGCTGGAGATCAGAACGCGACTTTGTACTTCTGAGTCATCTTGCGGCGGATGTCGGCCGTGGCCCCGATGAGCTGGTCGCGGAGGGCTTGGACGTCCGTGGCCATAGCTGCCTTCTCTTCCGCGCGGACCACCCGCCGTTCGGCCGAGATTCCCCGGGCTTCGGCGCGGGGGTTGTACGTCGTGATGACACCTGAGGCGCCGTATCCTCCGTACATACCGTACCGGCCGTAGCCGTAGCCCGCGTACCCATAGCCAGCCGACGAGGAGATGATTTGCGATTCGCGAACCCCCGACTGAATCCCCATGGTCTTTACCGAGGCCGTGGCCTGACGCAAGGTACTGGCCACGAAGCCACCGTACTTGACGAGTTCCTCGTCCACGTTGAGGATTGGCAATCTTTCGATGCGCTTAGCGTATTTGTCAAACCAGAGTTGAGTGGACGCGAGGTTCTTGGAAGACTTCATATCCTTCTTCAGATCGTCGGCCATCCCTGTCACCGCGCGGAAGTAATCCACGGAGGCCTTAGCCTCGTTGTCCTCCAGTTCTCCAGGACTGGGTTTCGCGGTCGATGCCTGGTCCGTGCTCTCGGACGGAATCGGCGACTCGACGACGGTCAGCACCCGTTGGAGTCCGGAAGTGGTCAAGTAACCGCGTAACGAGACCGTCGTCCCAGCAGCTTCCGGGGTCCATTCATCCAGCTCGTCTATCTGCATCCCGGCGTCGGCGAGCACTTGCAGCAGCAACGGCTTGGCGATCGCCGAAAGTGAGGAGGCATCCTCGCCGAAGTCGACAGTCAGATTGCCGGAGGGCCGATCGCCGATGCGGATTCCTAGTCGGACGCCCTGCACTCCGCTGAGGATGCGCGTCAGCTTCGTGGGATCCATCTCCGCCTGCTTGAGCAATTCCTTGTGGGAATTGAGGTACTTGGAGACTCGCTCCCACGATAGGGCACCCTCCAGATCGATGGCCATGATGATCTCCGTGCCGGCCTTATCGGAGTACCCGGCCGCCTTCTGGAGATACGGGGAGAGTTCAGTCATCCCTCCGCCTTGCGTCTCTCGGATCCACCGGAGCACCGACTGCCGACTGCCGGGTGCCATCGCGCCCAGCCGCTTGGGAGCGAACTGCACGACGTACGTGTCATTCGGCAGGGCCGCGGCCGGAAGGTCGCCGAGCTTGTCGAGTGTGCCGCCGCGCAGCTTGGCGATGTGCTCCAAGGACAAGTCGCCCGCCAGTTCCACGACCGCCGCCGACCAGACGGGCTCCATGAACTCCAGGTCGATCTGCGAAGCGAGTACGACACGGGTAGCCTGGGGAGGCACCCGGATCAGGCCGCTCTCGAACGACTTCTCGATCTTCTTCGCCCAGCCCTCGCGGACCCCCATTGGGCTCTGCTTTGCCTTTTCCATGTTCAGGAGCACGATCGCGTTCGCCGAACGCGGCAAGTGTTTTGTCAGTTCGCCGAACTGTGCCAAGGCCAGCGTCGGCAGTGTCCACGTCAGTACCAACGCTGGCACCCCAACGAGACGAACGACGTTTACGCAGCGAACTCGCTTCATGACGATCCTCCTTTGGTTAAACAGGTATTACAATACCGCGGACAGCACACTCTGCAATTGCACGGACGAAGTTCGGATGCCGCGGCTCATTCCGTCTGGTGTCGCACCTCCGCCGAGGTTTGCCGCACCGCAGCCTCGGCCCGTGAGTCCACGTCGCGGATCTCGACAGTGACCTTTGAGATCTTCAGTGACCTTTGAGATCTTCCCGGTGAAGTGAGACTTCGCCTCAGCGCCCACGGCTTCGACCACTGGGGTCCCGAGGTCAATGCCCACGTCGGCGGTCTCATCCGCCGAGAAGACCCCTGGCTGCGTCCTGTCGATACGTCCCTCGGCGACCTTCTGGCCGTTGACGGAGAGCGTGCCCTTGCCGCCCTTACCCATGCCGCCGCCATCGTACTTGAAGTCGAACTTGATCGTCGCCTTGCCGGGGGCGATCGCCTTGGGGGCAGCCACCGTGTACCGCTGCATGCCGAGCCAGTTGTAGTGGTAGGCCGGTTTGCCGTCCTTCATGTAGAGGGCCCAGCCGCCGAAGCGGCCGCCCTGCACGAGGATCGCGCCGTTGGCGCCGCCCTGGGGGATTTCGACATCAGCGGTGATCGAGAGCGACTTGTTCTTGACGTTGATGAAGACGTTCTCCTGCATCCCCGCCATGCCTTCGGCGACCGTGAGCGAGGAGCGGCCTTCCATCAGGTCCGGCCGCCCGACCAACACTGCACTCATCCGCTCCATGAAACGGTCGTCCAACGGGAGCACGTGGTTTCTCTCCGCCTCCTTCATGAACAGCGCCTGCAACTCCTTCAACTTCCGAGGGTTCTTGGCCGCCAGGTCGTTGGCGAGACTGAAGTCGTTGCGGGTGTCGTACAGTTCCCACACGTCCTCCGCCAGCGGACGGCGCGGCGTCGCTTCCCACGGAGCCTTGTGTACCGTGCCCGCCAGCCACCCGTCGTGGTAGATGGCGCGATTGCCGAAGATCTCGAAGTACTGGGTCGTGTGGCGATCCTTCGCCTTCGCGTTGTCGAAGGCGTCCACCATGCTCACGCCTTCGATCGGGACCTGGGGCGTGCCGTTGACGATCTTCGGCTCCGGTAGCCCAACCGCCTCTAGAATCGTCGGCGCCACGTCGATCACGTGATGGAACTGGCTTCGGATCTGGTTCTTCGCCTTGATACCCTTGGGCCAGTGGACCACCATGCCGTTGCGCGTGCCACCGAAGCTGGACGCGACCTGCTTGGTCCACTCGAAGGGCGAGTCGAAGGCCACCGCCCAACCGGCGGCCATGTGCGGATAAGTCTCAGGCGCCCCCCATCGGTCCATGACCTTCAGGAGATCGGGAACCTGCTCCTGGACGCCGTTGAAATACGTCATCTCGCTAAAAAGGCCGTTCATGCCGCCTTCGGCGCTAGCGCCGTTGTCGCCGGCGATGTAGAAGAGCAGGGTGTTGTCCAGTTCGCCCACGTCCTCAATCGCGTTGACCAGTCGGCCGATCTCGTAGTCGGTCATCTGCGCGAAGGCGGCATAGACCTCGGCCTGGTGGGCGAAAAGCCGTTTCTCGTCATCCGAGAGCTTGGCCCAGTCCTTGATCGCCTCCGGCCTGCGCGCGAGTTTTGTGCCCGGCGGGACGACGCCGAGCTTGATCTGTCGGGCCAGCGTCTCCTCGCGAAGCTTGTCCCAGCCCTGGTGGAACTTGCCCTTCCACCTGGCAATCCAATGCTTGGGCACGTGGTGCGGCGCGTGGGTGGCGCCCGGCGCGAAGTAGACCAAGAACGGTCTGTCCGGAGTCATCGCCTTCTGGAACTTGACCCAGGCGATCGCTTGGTTTGTCATGTCTGTCATGAAGTGATAGGTCGGATCGGTGGGCAGCTCCACGCGGGTCACGCCATCGTAGAGTAGCGGGGCCCACTGGTTGGTCTCGCCGCCGAGAAAGCCGTAGAACTTATCGAATCCTCCGCCGACGGTCGGCCAGCGCTGGTAAGGGCCGGAAACCCCCGTCTCCCAGGTCGCCAACTCGTGCCACTTGCCGAAGGCCCCCGTGCTGTAGCCGTTGAGCCGCAGCATCTCGGACACGGGAGCAACGCTGTTGGGAATCTGACCCGTTTGGCCGGGGAAGCCGGTTGCGGTCTCCGTGATGGATCCCATGTTGTTCACATGGTGGTTGCGGCCCGACTTCAGCGCGGCGCGGGTCGGCGAGCAGAGTGCGGTGGTGTGGAAGTTGTTGAAGCGCAGGCCCGCCTGCCCGAGCCGGTCCATCGTGGGCATCGAGACCGGGGCGCCGAAGGTGCTCGGCACGCCGAAGCCCATGTCATCAATCAGCACGATCACCACGTTGGGCGCGCCCGCGGGGGCCTTGACCTCGTAGTGCGGCGGCTTGTGCTTGACGCTCCGCATATCCAGTTCCGTGTAGGTCGGCGGCTGGGGCGTCTGAATGGGCAGGACCGTGCGGTCCGGTTGCCACGAACCTGGTTGAGCTGCGTGAGCAGCGGCTGCCAGTAAGAAAGCTAGGGCAACCATCGCGACCCACGGCGTGCAAAAGGACTCGGTAGTTTGGCTCATGACCTCTTTCGATTAGGAACGGCACCAGATTGCGGCGCGAACTTCTCTATTGCTGTTCCTGGCTTTCCAGCTGCTTCAGGCGTACCAGCGTTCGGGGTTCCTGGCGGTCGGGATTGAAATGGACTAAGACAGGGACCTCGTCCGTGGTCAAGTTGTATAATCCCATTTCGGCCACTACTGCGCTGTTGCCTTCGAACGCAACTGCTACCCGCTGCGTCTTCTTGTCCACGGCGCCTGTGAGCGCAGTCTCCTTGCCGGTGAGTTTGTCGTACAGGGCGCCGTGAACAACTCCCTCCTTGTTCAAGGCAAGCTGGACGACCTTGTCGCTCTCGGTCCGACCCTTCTCTTTTACAATCGAGAACACACCCAGCGGCAGCCACTCCTCGTTCTGGGCTGTCTGGCCTGAGGCAGCGATCTCGCTGGCTTGGGTGTAGTAC
>JANLFZ010000341.1 GCA_024653385.1 Thermoguttaceae bacterium
ACCGGTAGACGGCCCACGCCCGGGCGTCGTCCCGCAACGCGCGCCACCGCGGATCCTGGGCAAACGTCTTCATGCTGTACGCGTCGGCCCGGTGGGGCGAGACCACGCGGGGCGAGTACTCCCGGGCGTGCGCACCCGCGGCCCAGGTCACGACGATGGCCAACCAAACCCAGCGACGCATGGCAAACCTCCCGAGAAGCCGTAACCGTTCACGGGGACCGTCCCCACACGATCGGGCGCAGTGTAGCACAACGGTCCCGCGGCGTCATGGAATCGCCATGCCCAGTTGACGCATCTTGCGATACAGGTTCGAGCGATGCAAACCGAGGCGCGCGGCGGCCTGGCTCATGTTGCCGCCCGCCTGGGCGATCGCGCGGCGGATATAGTCGATCTGGAACTCGTCGGTCGCCTGACCCAGCGGCTTGTCGCACGCCGGCGCCGGTTCGTGCCGGCCGCGAGGATCGAGAATGAACGCGAGATCCTCGGCCTCGATCCGGTCGGCGGTCGAGAGGTAGACGACCCGCTCCATCAGGTTCCTCAACTCGCGCACATTGCCCGGCCACGGATGCGCCAGCAGTCGCTGCCGCGCCGCCTCGGTCAGTTCAGGGACCTTGCGGCGGGCACGTTTCGAGAACGTCTCCAGGAAGTGCTCGGCCAACAGGAGGATGTCGCCGGGCCGGTCGCGAAGCGGCGGGATTTCCAGCGTCACCACGTTGAGCCGGTAGAAGAGATCCTCGCGGAATCGCTTCGCGCGCACCATCTCCGCGAGGTTCTGGTTCGTCGCGGCCAACACCCGGGCGTCGGTGGCCAAAGGCGTCGAGCCGCCCACCCGCACGAAGACCCTCTCTTCGAGCACGCGCAGCAGCTTCGCCTGGCCGGGCAGGCTCAGATCGCCGATCTCGTCGAGAAACAGCGTGCCGTCGGCGGCCAGCTCGAACTTGCCCGGCCGGGTTTCGTGGGCGTCGGTGAACGCCCCGCGCTCGTGCCCGAACAACTCGCTCTCGGCCAGCGTGTCGGGGATCGCCGCGCAGTTGACGGCCACCAGGGGTTTGTCGCGGCGGCGGCTGAGATAGTGGATCGACTGGGCCACGACCTCCTTGCCGGTGCCGTTCTCGCCGAAAATCAGCACGGGCAGGTCGGTCTCGGCCACGCGCCGGATGATCGACCGCAGGGCCTCCATCGCCGGACTGTCGCCGATCAGCCGGACCTGCGCGGCGGCTTGTTCGGTGATTTGCCGGCTGGCGCTAAGCAGTTGCTGGCGATCCTGGGCGTTTTCCAGGGCGACGGCCGCGTGCGAGGCCAGCTCCATCAGGGCGGCCTCGTCCTCGGCCGAAAACGTGCCCTGGCGCTTGTTGATCAACTCGAACGCGCCGAACAACTCCCCCGACTTGCCCCGCAGCGGCACGCAGAGTAGGTTGCGGGTCTTGTAGCCGGTCTGGGCATCGACGCGGCGGTCGATCCAGTCCGCGTCCGTTGCGGCGTCGGCGCGAAGGGGCTGCCCGCTCCGCACCACCCGGCCCACCACGCCCCGATCGTCGGGCAGGCGCAGTTCGCCGCCGGGCATTCCGAGCGCGGGCCTGCCCACCAACGTGTGGGCGCGCCGGTCCCAAAGAAAAATGCTCGCCCGGTCGGCATCCAACAGGCGCGTGGCAGCCTCCGCCATGTGGACCAACAGGGGCTCGACCTCGCGGGTTTGGTTCCACTGTTGGGTGATCTCGAGAACGGTCTCGAGGCGGCGGATGCGCCGGCGCTCCTCGTGGCGGTCCGTCACGGCCGCCAGTCCCGCACGAAAGACCTCCGCCAGCGATTCGAGCACCTCGATCCCCGCGCGCGCCGGCGTTCCCTCAGGTAACAGCATCGCAATCGCTTGAGACTTCCCCGACCCAGGCGCAAATGGCACGGCGACCCAATCGCCCTGGGACTTCGACACCTCGGCATCGAGCACGTCGGCCAACAGGTCGCGCGGCAGCGCCTGCCGCGCCCCGGCCTGGGCCTCAGCGATCCACTGGCCGGCCTCGCCGGTCACCAGCGCCGCAAACCGCCCGCCAGTGGCCGCTAACAGGGCCGCCAGCGCGGTCGCTCGATAGGCGATCGGGTCGTCGTCCCACGCGGCCCGGCCAAGGAGTTCGGCGGCCACGGGGGCCAGCTCGGGATGAGTGCCGAGGCACGCAAGCGAATCCTTCGGGGGGGAAGCAGACAACACGAGAAACCCCTCTCAAGACTGGAATGCGCGACATGCTAGCGCAGCATCCATCTCGACTGCGCCATGAATTCGATACGGCTCATTGACGGAATCATAACACAAACCCGGCGTTGCCGTCATCGTGTTGTATCGAAACCGTTCGAGCGAGGCGCGAGATCGTTGCGTTTGGACCGCTTGGATGGCTCGAAACGAGCACGTTCGATGGGGCTAAGGGGCCCTTGGCCCACGCAACCCTCACGGTCTTCCCATCCTTCCGCAAACCGGGGGTTGACCCTTTGGAAATACCCTGTTATCTTCCGCGCTTCGATCCGGCGCGACCCAGGCAAGTAAGGACGTCTACTGCGCGTGATCCAGGAGCGTTGACGGTGCCGTACCACTCGATTGTGTGTGTCAAGCAAGTCCCCGATACCGCCAACATTACCACCGAGGCGATGAAGGAAGACGGTACGGTCAACCGCGCCGCGCTGCCCGCAATCTTCAACCCCGAAGACCTCAACGCGTTGGAGACAGCCTTGGAGGTCCGCGATCAATTTGGGGGGACGGTGACCGCCGTAAGCATGGGCCCCCCCAAGGCGGCGGATGTGCTCCGAGATTGCCTGTATCGGGGCGCCGATCGGGCGATTCTCGTGACCGACCGCCGGGCAGCGGCCAGCGATACCCTGGCCACCAGCTATATTCTCAGCCAGGCGATCCGCACGATCGGACGCTTCGATTTCGTGTTCTGCGGTCGGCAAGCGATCGACGGCGACACGGCCCAAGTCGGTCCCCAGACCGCCGAGAAGCTCGGGTTGCCCCAGGTGACCTACTTGGAGGAATTGGTTGGACTCGACGGCGACTTGGTGCGGGTCCGCCGGAACGTCGGCAACGGCTGGGAACTTATCGAGGCCAGGTTGCCGGTGTTGATCACCGTCTTGGGCACCGCGAACAAGCCGCGGCCGCCCGCGGCACGCCGGGTGATGCGCTTCAAGCGCGCGCGGACCGAGGCCGAGGTGGCCGCCATGGTGCAAGAGGCCATGCCCTCGGCAAGCCCGGCCGAGCGCGATGCCGAGGTTCGCCGCCGCACCGAGCAGTTGAAGCAGGCGGGGCTGTTGATCGAACAATGGAACCTCGACGACATCCACGCCGATCTGGACCGCTGCGGCCTGGCCGGCTCGCCCACCAAGGTCTTTCGAGTGCAGTCGATCGTGCTGACGAAACAGGGCTACACCGACATTCCTCCGACGGAAGACGGCGTGCGGCGGCTGATCCACGAACTGGTCGTGGATCACACGTTGGGGTAAGGATCGGCGCGAATTGGCAGGACGGCCTTTCCAGGCCGCCCAGAGATGCGACGGCCCAGAAGGGCCGTCCTACACGATGAGGGCCCAGAAAGGCCGACCTACATGACGACGGCCTGGAAAGGCCGTCCTACGGAAGAACGGGACCACGGACCGATGATCGAACCGAACCGTCAAGGCGAAGTCTGGGTCTTCGCCGAACAGGAAGATGGTACGCTCAACGATGTGGCGCTGGAACTGTGCGGCAAGGCCCGCGATCTGGCCGACCGGCTCAAGGTGCGCATGGCCGCGGTGCTGCCCGGGGCCGGCGTGGGCGATCTGGCCGGCCGCCTGATTGCCCAGGGCGCCGACCTCGTGTACCTCGTCGATCACCCCTTGCTGGCGCACTTTCAGACCAGGCCGTACGCGCGGGTGCTGTGCGCGTTGATCGAGAAGTACAAGCCGCAAATCGTCATGTACGGGGCCACGCCCCTGGGGCGGGACCTGGCCCCTCGCGTGGCGTCGGAGATGCGCGCCGGCATGACCGCCGACTGCACGGACCTCGACATCGCCGATGTGACCGACCCGCGCACCAAGGAAGTCCACAAGAACCTCCTTCTGCAAATCCGGCCGGCATTCGGGGGGAACATCATCGCCACGATCGTCAACTACGACCGCTGGCCGCAGATGGCCACGGTCCGCGAGGGGGTGATGGCCATGCGACCGGCCGACCCGGCGCGGCGGGGCGAGGTCGTGCGCGAGTCGGTCGCCCTCGACGAGAGCCTGTTGGCCGTCCGCCTCCTCGAGCGCCACCTCGAGCCGCGCAAGGTGAACCTCAAGGGGGCCCGCGTCATCGTGGCCGGCGGCGGCGGCGTGGGCAGCCGAGAGAACTTCCGCCTGATTCACGAACTGGCCGGCGCGATCGGCGGCGCCGTCGGCGCCAGCCGCGCCGCGGTCGACAGCGGCTATATCGGCAAGGAGCACCAGATCGGCCAGACGGGAACGACCGTCCGGCCCGCGCTGTACATCGCGGCCGGCATCAGCGGCGCCGTCCAGCACCGGGCCGGCATGGAAGAATCGGCCAAGATCATCGCCATCAACAAGGATCCCAACGCGCCCATCTTCTCGGTCGCCCACTACGGCATCGTCGGCGATCTGAACCAGGTCATTCCGATGATGATCAAGGCCCTCAAGGAGAGACGCGCGGAGTAAGCAGGAATGACGAATGACGAAAGTCAAATGACCAAGGAATCATTTTTTAGCTATTCCTTCGTCATTTGACTTTCGACATTCCGACTGCTCGACATTGGAACTGCCACAAACCGCCGAGGTCGCTCGTGGGGAATTACTTTCTCGACAACCAGGACATCCAGTTCCTTTTCGACCATATCGATCTGAAGGCGTTGGCCCGGCTTCAGGAGGACCGCGCCGACAACGGCGACGCCGACTACGTGCCCGCCGACGAAGACGACGCGGTCGACAACTACCGGCGCGTGCTGGAGATCGTCGGGCAGGTGGCGGCCGACACGCTGGCCCCGAATGCCCCCATCGTCGACCGCGAGGGGAACACGCTCAACGAGGACGGCACGGTCACGCTGCACCCCCTCGTCCAGGAGAACCTCCGCCGGCTGACCCAGGCCGACATGATGGGCTTCACCCTGCCGCGCAAGTACGGCGGGCTGAATTGCCCCAACCTGATCTACACGATGGCCAACGAGATCGTCAGCCGGGCCGATTGCTCGTTCATGAACCTCTTCGGGTTGCAGGGCATCGCCGAGACGATCAATGCCTTCGCCGACGCCCAGATCAAGGACCACATCCTTCCCCAGTTCTGCCAGGGGAAAGTCACCGGCGCGATGGTGCTCACCGAGCCCGACGCGGGAAGCGACCTCCAATCGGTGCGCCTGCGCGCCTACCAGGACGCCAGCGGCCAATGGTATCTCAACGGGGTGAAGCGGTTCATCACCAACGGTTGCGGCGAGGTCCTGTTGGTCCTCGCGCGAAGCGAAGAAGACATTGCCGACGGTCGGGGCCTGAGCCTCTTCTACGCCGAGCGGTCGGACCGGGTCAAGGTGCGCCACCTGGAGGAGAAGCTGGGCATCCACGGTTCGCCCACCTGCGAGTTGGTCTTCGAGGACCTGCCGGCCAAGCTCGTGGGCGAGCGCCAGCGCGGGCTCATCACGTATGTCATGGCCCTGATGAACGGGGCCCGGGTGGGCATCGCCGCGCAATCGCTGGGCGTGGCCGAGGCGGCCTTCCGCCTCGCCCGGGTCTACGCCCACACCCGGCACCAGTTCGGCGGACCGATCGAACGCCTGCCCGCCGTGGCCGAAATGGTGACCGACATGCAGATCCACCTCGAGGCGGCCCGGGCCCTAGCCTACGAGACCTCGCGCGTTTGCGACCACGAGAACAACAACTTGCGCATCCTCGAAAACGGCCTTTCGCGCGACAAGGACGAAGAGAAGCAGCGCAAGCAAGCCGCCCGCCTCTGGAAACGCACCAACGGCATGCTCACTCCCATGAGCAAGTACTACTGCTCCGAGATGGCCTGCACCGTGGCGAACCAGGCGATCCAGGTGCTCGGCGGCTCGGGCTACATGAAGGACTATGCCGCGGAACGCTACCTGCGCGACGCCCGCATCACCACGATCTACGAAGGCACCAGCCAGCTCCAGATCGTCGCGGCGATCCGCGGGGTGGCCTCCGGGGCATTCGAGAGCTATGTGGCCGACTTCGAGAAAGTCGAGTATGCCGACCCCCTCTTGATGAGCCTTCAACAGAAACTCGTCGAGGCCAAGGGCGGAATCCTCGAGACGATCCAGTTCGTCAAGGGGCGGTCCGCCGCGTACCTCGATCTCTCCGGCCGGCGCCTGGTCGACGCGGCCATTGTCGTGATCATCGGCCATCTGTTGCTGGGGCAAGGCGCCGTCAACGACCGCAAGAAGCGGGTCGCCCGGCGGTTCATCGAGACCCACTTGCCCGTGGTGCGCATGAACCTCGATCAGGTCCAAAGCGGCGACATGTCGGCGCTGGAAGAGTACGAGCTATTGGCCGGGCCCGTGCCGCGCGAAGGATAGCGGGAAATAGTGGGAATTCGTGGGGAATCCGCGCCGCGCCCGCGCCAAGGCGTGGACAACGACAGTGGACACTTCGGGGCCGAGCGTCTACGATGATCGGACGGCGCCAGCCTCCAAGCCCGCGCCGGGTAGCCCAGGTGCTCTCCCCAATCCCCAATCCCCAATCCCCAATCCGTCGCCTCCGCTGCCCCATGCACGACCTGTTTCGCGGCAAGATCGGCCTGGTCATGGGCGTCGCCAATGACCGCAGCATCGCCTGG
>JANLFZ010000342.1:0-2010 GCA_024653385.1 Thermoguttaceae bacterium
CCCCAAGTCCAGCCCACAACGCACGAAGTGCCGGCGCCTGGCGAAGGCTGGAAGAAGCCCTCTCGGTAGTGATGTTTGTCTCGATCGACGGCCCAGACGGCACCGGCAAGAGCACCCAGGCGGCGCTGTTGGAACAGTGGCTGCGCCAGACCGGCCGCGAGGTCGTGGCGTGCCGCGACCCCGGCAGCACGCCGCTGGGCGAAGCCGTGCGCGAATTGCTTCTCCATCGCAGCGACCTGCGCATTGACCGGCGCAGCGAAATGCTCCTCTACATGGCCGCCCGGGCCCAATTGGTCGAAGAGGTGATTCGGCCTGCGTTGGCGGCGGGTAGGGCGGTCGTCTCGGACCGCTATCTCTTGGCCAACGTCGTCTACCAGGGCTACGCGGGGGGATTGGCCGTCGAAGACCTGTGGCACGTGGGGAAAATCGCCGTGGCCGGCGTCATGCCCGACCTGACCGTGGTCCTCGATGTGCCGCCCGAGGTCGCCGCGTCGCGCCTCCAGCGCGAATTGGACCGCATGGAACGCCAAGGGGCCGACTTCCACGCCCGCGTGCGCCACGGATACCTGACCGAGGCCGCTCGGCAACCGGGCCGACTCGTCGTCATCGATGCCGCGCGGCCTGTCGAGCTGGTTCAAGCCGACATCCGCGCTGCGGTCTCGCAACGTTTTTCTGGGATTCCAAGCCGATAGGGCAGACCTTCCTTCCCGCGGACGGCGCGTCGCGGACTGCGCCGAACCAACTCAGACAGACGAGCGGGGATAGTCTGTCGGAGGGGTGCCGATTGGCCCAGAAGAGCCATTGTGTATTGCTCGCGAGGAGTCGAGAAATCCCCGGCGTCCTTGCTGGCTTGCGCGAAACCGACTATACTCCCGTCGGACCCGGAATTGGGGATTTCGGGTCCAATGCCCGAAGTTGCTCACGTTGATCCGTGAGTTCGCCGTCGGCAACGGCGGCATATTCGCAGCGGAGTTCGCTGGTTGTCTTTATCCGCGGGGAGTCGGCGTATGTTCCGATCGCGTCAAAAGGGTTTTACCCTCGTCGAACTTCTGGTCGTTATCGCCATTATTGGGATTCTAATCGCTCTCTTGTTGCCCGCCGTGCAGGCGGCGCGTGAAGCAGCCCGGCGTTCGAGCTGCACGAACAACCTCAAGCAGATCGGCCTGGGGCTGCACAACTACCACGACACGTACAAGGTGTTTCCCGCGGGGAACATCACCGAAGGCGACTGCTGTGGCACGTTGAGCAAAGTCAACTGGGGCATTTCGATTCTGCCGTACGTCGAGCAGAAGTCGCTGTACGACACCTACGACATGCGGTTGTACAACGAGGACCAGCCGATCCAAGCGAATGGGTACTGCGTGGTCCAGCAGCGGGTGTCGGTCTATGAGTGCCCCTCGGACATCACCCTCGGCAAGATGGAGAACCCGGCGAGCGGTGCTCGTGTCAACAAGGCATACATGCATTCGTCGTACCGAGGGGTGACGGGCCTTGCCGCCCGAGACGGCTACTTCGACTGCCACCAATGGGCCACGGCGTCTCCGCCGCTACCCGAGAGTTGGAAGGGCCTGCTGCACACCGTGGGCTCCCGAAACCTTCGGCACGAGAACATGGCCAGCGTGTTGGATGGGACCTCGAACACCCTCGCCGTCGGCGAGTATATGACCACGACCACGACCAACCGCGGCACGTTCTGGGCGTACAGCTACACGTGCTACCAGTTGGGCAGCATCGGTTTCGAGTCGCGGTTGTACATTCCCGACTACAACCTGTGCGCCAATACGCCGGGAACGCCGGCCGGCAGCAACCCGTGCAAGCGGGCCTTCGGCAGCTTCCATCCCGGTGGGATCAACTGGCTCTTGGTCGACGGCTCGGTGCGGTTCATCTCGACCACGGTCGACCTGAACAACGTGATGGCCGCTTTGGGGACCATCGCCAACCGCGAGGCGGTTGGGCAGTTCTAGGCGTGGCGCCTTCCAGACAAGGATCCTGCGTCGCGGCCCGCACCCA
>JANLFZ010000342.1:2020-6789 GCA_024653385.1 Thermoguttaceae bacterium
ACCGTATGGGTGCGGGCCGCGACGCGCAACGTTTTCCCACGGGATCGCATCCATGAGGTATCTCAAGAGGAGTGTCTTCGTATCGCGGCAAGGGACCGCGCTGGTGTGGATCGCCGCGGTGTGCCTGGCCGTGCTCGGCTGCGGCAAAGGCGGCGGATACAAGGTCGTGCCCGTCTCGGGAACCGTGACCATCGATGGCAAGCCCGCCGCCAACATCGCCGTGGTCTTCCAACCGATCGCGTCGGGTAAGTCGGAACCCGGCCCGGGTTCCACGGGCGTTACCGATGCCCAGGGCAAGTACACCCTGACCGTGACCAGCGCCCAGAAGCAACCGGGGGCGGTGGTGGGCAAACACCGCGTGACGTTTGCCTCGCAGGCCGGCGCCCGCGCCGACTCGGACGATACCACGAAGCCCCAAGCCGCGGACCCCGTGCCCGCCAAGTACCGCGAGAAGCCCCTGGAGTTCGAGGTTCCCTCGGGCGGCACCGACAAGGCCGACTTCAAGCTCGAGTCGTCTCCCGGCGGCGCCGCGCCGCAACCAGGGGCCGCCGTCCCTAAACCCACCGATTCTTGAGCCGCGGTCGCTGTGGGGCGGTCTTCTGCCTCGCGCGCCCGGCATGCCGTGGTGGGCTTGTCCGGGCGCCGGGGTTGGGGTGCGCGCCCTCGTCCCGATTCCAGCCTACACCCGCTCTTGCTGGCCGACCGCCGCGCCACGGGTTAGGATAGCGGCAAGACGGCAACGACCAGCGATTCAGTGAAGGAGAAAAACACATGCTCCCCGTGTACTCCCGGCATTTCTTGTGGTTCGCCGCCTTGTGCATTCTCGCTTGTTTGGCCCCGCGAGCTTTCGCTGCCGACCCGACGAACTGGCTGCCGAATCCGTCGTTCGAGAGAGAGTCCAGGGGGCAGCCGCAGGGTTGGCGGACCGACCGTTGGGCCGGCGAAGGCAAGTTCGAGTATGCCAAGACCGGGCACACCGGCGCCCGCAGCGTGAAGATCTCTTCGGAAAAAGGCGCCGACATCGGCTGGGCATGCACCGCCTCGGTCGAGCCCTACGCCCGGTATCGACTGTCGGGCTGGATCAAGACCGAGAACGTCCAGGCCAAGGGGGGGCGCGGG
Organism: Thermoguttaceae bacterium; assembly: GCA_024653385.1. Lineage (GTDB taxonomy): Bacteria > Planctomycetota > Planctomycetia > Pirellulales > Thermoguttaceae > JANLFZ01. The sequence goes on from JANLFZ010000342.1 coordinate 3,140, forward strand.
GCGTTGTTGAACCTCCACAACCTCCAGCCTGCGGCTACCCGGGCCCTCGTGGGCACGAACGACTGGACCCGCGTCGAGGTCGAGTTCGAGACCGAAGATCAGGATTCGCTTCAGGTCAATTGCCTCTTCGGCGGCTGGGGGCTGGCGACCGGCGCCGCGTGGTACGACGACCTCGCGCTGGAGCAGATCTCGAAGCCCGCCCCGCCCAAGCCCAGCATCGTGATCGACGCCTCGAAGACCGGCGAGCCGATCTCGAAGTACGTCTACGGTCAATTCATCGAACACCTCGGGCGGTGCATCTACGGCGGCATCTGGGCCGAGATGCTCGAAGACCGCAAGTTCTTCTACCCGGTCGGCGACAAGGAGTCGCCGTGGAAGGCCATCGGTCCGGCCGATGCCGTGACCATGGTCCGCCAGGACGCGTTCGTGGGCCAGCACACCCCGCGCATCGCCCTGGCCGAGCAGCCGCGAGGCATTGTCCAGGAAGGACTGGGGTTGATCGCCGGCAAGAAGTACGTCGGCCGGATCTGGCTGGCGGGCAAACAGGCCGGCCCGGTCCGCGTGAGTCTCGTCTGGGGCGATGACCCCGCCGACCGCCAGACCCTCGTCATCGAGAAAGTCCCCGAGGCGTTCGCCAAGAGTCCGCTGGAGTTCACCGCCGGCAAGCAAACCGACCACGCCCGGCTCGAGATCGTCGCGACGGGCAAGGGCAGTCTTTCGATCGGCACCGTCTCGCTCATGCCCGCCGACAACATCGACGGCATGCGCGCCGACACGCTCGCCCTGCTCAAGGAGCTGGACAGCCCCGTCTACCGCTGGCCGGGCGGCAACTTCGTCAGCGGCTACCACTGGAAGGACGGCATCGGCGACCGCGACCGCCGGCCGCCGCGCAAGAATCCCGCTTGGCAGGGCATCGAGCACAACGACTTCGGCCTGGACGAATTCATGCGCTTCTGCCGCCACCTGAAGACCGAACCGTACATTGCCGTCAACAGCGGCCTGGGCGAGGTCCAGGAGGCGGTCGAGGAACTCGAGTACGCCAACGGCGCTCCCGAGACGCCCATGGGCAAGCTCCGCGCGGCCAACGGCCACCGCGAGCCCTACGGTGTGAAGTTCTGGAGCATCGGCAACGAGATGTACGGCTCTTGGCAACTCGGGCACATGCCGCTGGAAAAGTACGTCAAGAAACACAACCAGTTCGCCGAGGCCATGCGCAAGGTCGATCCCTCGATCCGGCTCATCGCCGTCGGCGATGTCGGCCCCTGGAGCGAGGGAATGCTCAAGCACTGCGCCGACCACATGGACCTCATCAGCGAGCACTTCTACTGCGGCGAGCGGCCGGGCCTGTTGGCCCACGTGCGGCAGATCCCCAACGCGGTGCGGAACAAGGCCGAGGCCCACCGCCGCTACCGCAAGGAGATCGGCACGCTGAAGGGCAAGGACATCCGCATCGCCTTGGACGAGTGGAACTACTGGTACGGCCCGCAGGTCTTCGGCGAGATCGGCACGCGGTACTTCCTCAAGGACGGCCTGGGCATCGCCGCCGGCCTGCACGAAATCGCCCGCGCCAGCGAGATGTTCTACATGGCCAACTACGCCCAGACCGTCAACGTGATCGGCTGCATCAAGACCAACAAGACCGCCGCGGCCTTCGAGACCACGGGCCTGGTGCTGGCCCTTTACCGCAAGCACTTCGGCACGGTGCCCGTGGCCACCGAGTGCTCGCGCGGCCTGGACGCCATGGCCGCCTGGAGCGCCGACCGCAAGAAGCTCACCCTGGGCGTGGTCAATCCGAGCCTCCAGCCGGTCGAGATCCCGCTGGCCGTCAAGGGAGCGAAGCTGGCCGGCACGGGCACGCGGTTCCAGATGGCCGGCAACGATCCGCAGGCCCACAACGACCCGGCCGACCCGCACCGGGTGAAGATCGAGCAGTCGGCCGTGCAAGGGATCGGCGGGAAGATCGCCGTGGCCCCGTGCAGCGTGACGCTGTTGGTGCTGGATGTGGAGTAACTCCGCGTGCCCAACGCGTCGGGCGGTGTGTCTTCTTGGGCGTCAGCCTCCTGGTTGACGGCCACGCAGCCGCCGGACGATCGCGGCAATGCGGAGGCCGACGGCGCCGCAGACGGCCGCCGAGAATACGACGATCCGCACGACGAACTGGTCTTTCGATACGGCGGGGCCGTTGACCCACGTCAGAAACGGGGCGAGCGCCACCGTCGTCCAACAACCGAGTTCCGCCAGGGCGCGCCAGTCTGGGCGCTCCTGGACCTGCGGACGATCGTCTTTCCCTGTCGTCATGCCTCACCGTGCTTTCTGTGCGCAGATTACGATGCTTCGCGCCAAGCGGCGTACGACCGGAATGCGGGTCAAGACCCCATCGACGGCGGCAAGCGGATACCACCACCATAGCCGTCGTGGCGACTCCTTCAGGACCCTTTTCCAGTACCGCTCCCGGTTCGGATGGACCCCGTCGACGAAGTAGTATTTCACAAAGAGCAAGAGAGACGCAATCCAGAACACCCGGTACTCGACCCTGGCAAAGTGCCGACGCAGCCGCGTCAGCTCGTCGAAGGTCAAAGGGCTCTCGTCCGCGGTGCGCACGTCGGGCGACATCCGGCGGTAGAGGTTGATCGCGGGATTGTACGCCAGAGGATCGACGGAGAGCATCGTCCCGCCCGGCTTCAGACACCGCGCCGCCTGCTCGTAGAAGTGGCCGCGGTCGCCGATGTGACGGATGACCTCCCCGGCGTAGACGAAGTCGTAATGACCGTCAGGAACCGCAAGCGACTCGGCGGGCGTAAGACACGTCTCGACCGAAACGCCGTGGAGCGCGGCAAGCGAGCGCGTGAAGTCGAGCATCTTGGACGAAAGGTCTGCCGCGGTCACCCTCGCACCCTTGAGGGCGAAGTACACCGACGCCTCACCGAGGCCCGCGCCCACGTCGAGGACCTGCTTGCCCCGCAGGTCGCCCATGCGGGCGAGCACGAACTTGTTCTCCAGGGCCGTCGGCGACTCGAAGGCCGCCGCGACGCACACCTCGCTAGGATCGGCGCTTTCGGCCCAGGCGTCGTGGAAGCGGCCCTCTGCCGAGTGAAGATCGCGAGAAGTCGCGGGTGTCCAAACGTCCGGCATGTTGCGTCCTCACTTCAGGGGCGGCAGTCCGAGCAGCGACCGCGCGCGGTTCGCCTCCGCGGGAGTGATGTGGTACACGAGGATCGAATAGCCGACCCTTGCCGTTGGCTCGAAGTGCTGAAAATAGGCGTACTGCCTCTGGCCGTCGATCAGGCGGTTGACGCTCACGGCGTACCATCCGGGCTGCGGCCCGAGCTTCTCGGGGGTCTTCGGTACGTCTCGCCCTTCGTACTCGGGCCCTGCCGGCGGCGACGTACAGTCGATTCCAACGATCTGAGGATTAACGAACCGCTCGACGCTGTACGCCAACCCTAGCGGCTTGGCCTCGGGGTGGTCCTCCAGCCACCGCTTCAAGTAGAGCAGGTCCTGCCCCCAGTCGATGTTGCTGTAGTCGAGGTGGAAGTAGCCGCGCCGGGGACCTCCGACCAACTCATTGAAGTACGAGAGGCTGTGGGGATAAATCCACAAGCTGCTCGTCACCGACCAAACGACGGCCACGGCAACGAGAATCGCCGTCT
>JANLFZ010000343.1:0-4386 GCA_024653385.1 Thermoguttaceae bacterium
ACCGTGACGACCCGGCCTCGCGGGTCGCGGTCGACTGCCCCGAACGTGTAGAGCTGCTCGAGGAACACATCCTCCAGCCCGGCCTCCTCGCGCAGCTCGCGCCGCGCTGCGTCGTCGAGCGACTCGTCCATCTCGACGAACCCGCCCGGCAGCGCCCATCGCCCGGCAAACGGGTCCGAGGTCCTCTCGATCAACAAGACCTTAAGGTCCTTGTCGTCCAAACCGAACACGACGCAATCGACGGTCAAGGCCGGCCGGGGGTAGTCGTAGGTGTAGGGCATGGGGGGAGGGATTGGGGATTAGGGATTAGGGATTAGGGATTGGGGGGGACGGGGAGGCGTTGGGAGGTTCGGTTCGACACATCGCAACGGCGTCGGCAAGCAAGTTCTCGTGACCTCGGTCTCCAATCCCCAATCCCTCAATCCCTACTCCCGCGTTTTCAAGCCACCGACGTAGTCTCGCAGTTCCTCCAATTCCCTCGCGAAGCCACCCGAGAGGATCGGGAAGCGGCACCAGGTCTTGGGATCGAGGTTCTCGTCGTCGAGGTGGAACGAGGGTGCGTAGCGTTCGCGTTTCCACTGGTTCTGGCACCAAAGCCGGAAGAAGCGACCCACCCAGAGATGCAGTTGATCGGTCGTATACTCGGGGAATTGGCTGCGTACCAGCCGGAAGGTCTCGATGGGCGACTGTTTGTCGCGGATCGCCGCCCGTTCGATGGCGTCCAGCACGGCGTAGGGCATCAAATCGTCTTCGTCGGTCTGGCATGCCTCTTGCGGGCGCAGTTCGGCCGTGGGCGCCAGCCGGTTGACGGCGGCCAGTGCGGGGATGGGGCCGAGGCCCTCGGGTCCTTCCGTCTCCAGCCAGCGGAGCCACTTGCGCAAGAATGCCTTGTCGATGCCCGCGATCGGGCTCAGGCCGCCCGCCGTGTCGCCGTCCATCGTGGCGTAGCCCACGGCCGCCTCGCTCCGATTGCTCGTCGAGAGCAACAAGGCCTTCTTGACATTGGCCAAAAGCCACACGCTCGGAGCGCGCACCCGGGCCTGGATGTTCTGAAGCGCCAGGTCATCGGTTTCCCAGGCGAGCTTTCGGCCGAGGATCGACTCGACGGCCGCGACGTAGTGGCGGACCATCGCGTCGATCGACATGCACGACATCTCGCCGCCGACCGCCTGCACCACGGCCTGAGCCGCCTCGCGCGTGGCTTGGCTGCTGTTGACGCTCGCCTGGTACACCCCGTGCAGCAGTCGCCGGACCCGATCGGCCTCGGTCGGCGCGTCGCGCAGGCCGGGGATGTACGACAACGCATCGCAGAACCGCTGGGCGCCCAATTCGCGCGAGGCCAGCGCGACCATCATTCCCACCAGGCAGACCACCGCCGACGAGTCGGCCCCGCCGCTGGTGCTGACGACGAACCCGTGCGATCGGCTCTTGCGAAGATAGTCGAACAGCCCCAGGGCCACGGCGCGGGTGAACTCTTCTTCCTTCAGGCGAGGGCTGCCTTCCCAAGGGGCCACTTCGATCCGCGGGACCTCGGGTTCGACGTCGGGCCAGGGCAGGGGGCAATCGACCACGCCGTCGTCTCCGGTGAGGGCGGGCTGGAAACTGCCGGTCCGCGCGTGACTCATCCGCGTGGCGGTCACGTCGATCACGGCGCTGGTCAAGCACCTCGGCGCAAACGAGAACCGCGGACCCTGGGCCACCAGCCGACCCGCCGACGCGATCAACACGCCGCCGTCGTAGATGATCCGCCCCGCCTCGTTCCCCAAGAGGTTCGTGTACACGTAGCTGACGTTGAACGCCCGCGAACCCTCGATCACCATGCGCTTGCGCACCTCGAACTTGCCGAAGGCGAAGTGGCTGGCGCTGGGATTGAGGATGACATCGACGCCGTGCAGCGACAGGTCGCTGCCGGGACGGGCTGCCACCCAGGCGTCTTCGCAGATCTCGAAGCCGATGCGCACGCCACCGCAATCGAACACGAGATCGCCGATGGGGTACTCGGCGCCGCCGAAGGCGACCGTTTCGCGCACGCCGCGCGGCCAAGGCTTGAACCAACGCGGCTCGTAATGCAGCCCCTCGCCGGCCAGAAACCGCTTGGCCACGAACCCCCGAAGTCGCCCGTCGACGAGCACGGCCGCGCAGTTGAACAAGGCGCTGCGATGGAGCACGGGCAGGCCCAGCGAGACGACCATGCCGGCCGAGTGCGGGACGATCTCGCCGAGCACGCGGCGCGCCGTCTCGACCACGCCCGGGCTGTGGAACGCGTCCTCGCAGCCGTAACCGGTCAGGCACATTTCGGGCAGGCAGAGGATTCGGACCCCGGCCGCCCGAGCCTCCTCCATGGCCCCCACGATGTTCTTCTGGTTGCCGTACCAGTCCAAGGGGGTCTGGTTCAGCACCGCCGCTCCGATGCGGATGCGTGTCATGGACGCGACTCCGAAACGCCGGTAGCCCCGGACCATCGCCCGACAGGTGCCCGCTTAGTGTCAATCATACACTAAGGGTTCCCCATGTCAATCGGACCGTGCCGCCGAATTCGAGGAGAAGCCCGACGTGGCGCGTCGAGTGCCGGGGGCCGGGCACCGCGCCGCGAAATGAGATTGCACGATTCTGGGAGGTCGCCCGGACGGCGTGGCACTCCCAAGATGGTGCAGGTCGATTTAGGGTTCCGCGGCCGCGTCGGGAGCGTCGGGCGCCACGACCGGCGACTGGCCGTTGGCGGGCGCGGGGCCGGGCTGATAGATGCCCACCTCGTCGATGCCGTCGCCGTTCCAGTCGCCGACCACGGGCACGTCGGTTGCGCCGCCGAGGCGGAAGACCTTGTCGCGCGCGTCGAGAACGCGGTCGCCGTTGGTATCCAGATGCCACTCGCCCTGGCGGTACACGCCGAGCTTGTCGGTGCCGTCGCCGGTCCAGTCGCCGACCACGGGCACGTCGCCTTGCCGGCCGTACTCGACCACGTCGTCCGCCGCGCTCCAGCGCCCGTCGCCATCGAGGTCGAGATACCACAGACCGTCGCGGAACACGCCGATGTTGCTCACCCCGTCGCCGTTCCAATCGCCGCTGACGGGCATGTCGCGTTCGCCGCCGTACTGGAACACGTGGTCGATCAGGTCCTTGCGGAGCTTGCCCAACGCCGTGCGCTTCAGCGTGCGGAAGCCGGAGGTGGCCTGGTCGGGGTCGGGCGGGATGTTCTTGAAGCGTCCCGCCACGTGACCGGTGCGCTTGTTGGCGACGTCGGGCAACCCGGGCTCGTGGGCGATGGCGCGCGGGTCGCCGGGCCATTCCGGCCCGAACGTGCCCAGGTCGCTCTTGCCGTCGCCGTCCCAATCGCCCACGACCGGCCGGTCGCCTTCGCGCCCCAGCCTGGCCCAAAGATCGTGCTCATCCCAGCGGCCGTTGCCGTTGAGGTCGAGATACCAGGTTCCCCCGCGATACACGCCGAGTTCGGTCACGCCGTCGCCGTTGAAGTCGCCGGCCACGGGCGTGCCATCGTGCAAGCCGAAGGGCACCGTACGGATCGGCTGGCCGTTGGCGTCGGCAAGCGTCCACGTGCCGTAGACGAGATTCGCGCCTGCCCAGAGGCTGCTGGAAAGCGACGCAGGCACGTAGGCCGCTGGCTCGCCGCCATCGACGTCGCGGCGCGGCCGGCCCGCATTGAGCACGCTCAGATGCCAGGTGTGGGCCGGCGGCAGCATGACGCCGCCCCCGTACAGCGGCAAGAACACGGCCATGTCGGGCGCCAGACCGTACAGCGTGGTCCCGGGCATTCGGTCCGCCGCGTAGGGCCCGGGCACGAGGTGCGGCAAGGGCCCCGGCCACTCGGGTCGATCCGGTGGAAAGTACGGCGGCGGCTCCGGCGGCGGTGCGTCCTCCTGCACCCGAACCTCGCTGAAGTTGTACGATACCGCCTCGTCGCCCGGCCCGATCGGAATGAACACGATCGCGTCGTTCACGGTCTTGATCGCCACGACATCGAGAATCGACTCGGTCTGCTCCGCAGACAGACTGGGGTTGATGGCGATCCCTCCGTGGGTGCCGGGCGTGTCGTTGCCGTCGAGGTAGCCGTCGGGTTGGTACTCGAAAATCGTGTAGGTCCCCGGAGGGAGTTGCGTGAACTCGTAGTACCCGTTGGCGTCGGTGACGGCCAGACGCGGCTGGCCCCGGTCGTCGAGCACCGGCGCCCCCACCTCGTCGCCCAATTGCAGCCACACGCCGGCCAGGGGGCGGTCGTCGCTGGTCCACCGGCCATCGCGCAGCGTGTACGGATCGGGCGGCGCCGTCCCTTTCTGGTAGTGGAGGGCCGGCCCGTCCTGAAACACGTACCCGGAGATCTTCGCCGCCGGGATCTCGCCGAAGTCGTACCCGGTCGCGTCCAGTCCGGGG
>JANLFZ010000343.1:4396-6777 GCA_024653385.1 Thermoguttaceae bacterium
ATAATGGCGATCGTGTCGCTTCCGATCAACTCGCCGCCGGCCGTGCCCACGCGGTCCTTGCCGTCGAAGTACCCGGCGGGCTGGATTTCCTCCAGGCCGTAGGTGCCGGGCAGCAGGTTGCCGAAGTAGTATCGCCCGTCGGCGCCGGTCGTGGTCGCGGCGATCCGCTGGTCGGCGCCATCGAGCAAATAGACGGTCACGCCGGAAAGGGGTTGCTCGCCCGGGTCGTACAGGCCGTTGTCGTTCCGGTCGGCGTAGACCACGCCGGCCAGGCTGGCCGGACGCAATTCGCCGAAGTTGTACTCCTCGGCGTGGACGTTCGGAAGCAACTCGGCTCCGGTGATCTGGTCGCCGGGGTTCTCCGCCGTCCCGCCGGCCGTGCCCGGCGAGTCGAGTCCGTCGTGGTAGCCGTCGGGCTGGACTTCGGCAACGCCGTACACCCCAGGCCGGAGGTTCGTGAAGCGGTAGAAGCCGTGGGCGTTGGTGACGGCCGAGGCGCCCGTCGGCCCGCCCGTGGCGTCGAGCAACATCACCATGACGCCCGCGATGCCGGCCTCGCCGGGATCGCGCACGCCGTTGTCGTTGTCGTCCGCGTAGACGTAGCCCGACAGGCTCGCCGGTTCCTTCTCGGCGAAGTCATAACGCTCGGCCACCGTGCCGGAAATGAGGCGGATTCCCGCGATCGAATCGGGTGGGACCCGCTCGCCGCCGGCCGTTCCCACGCTCTCGCACGCGTCGAAGTAGCCTTCGGGCTGGATTTCCTCGACCGTGTACACGCCGGGAGCCAAGCCGGCAAACTCGTACTGCCCCTGGGCGTCGGTCCGGGTCGTGGCGACGAGGTTCCCTTCGGAGTCGCGCAGCCGGAGCGTCACGCCGGGCAAGAGCGGCTCGCCCGGGTCCAGACGGCAATCGCCATTGCGGTCGGCGAAGACGCGGCCGCTGATCGAACTGGGAAGGATTTCGTAGAAGTCGTAGCGCGTGGCATGGGTGCCGGAAACCAGCATGATGCCCACGATGGCGTCGGGCGCCTGGAGCGTGCCTCCGGCGGTGCCTACCTTGTCGGGACCATCGAGATACCCGGCCGGCTGCACCTCGCGCACGCCGTACACGCCCGGGGCGAGATTGGTGAACGCGTACTCGCCTTGGCTGTTGGTTTGGGTGGTCGCTAGGACGCTGCCCGACGCGTCGAGCAACTGGACCGTCACGCCCGAAAGCAACAGGTCCGAGGGGTCGAGTTCGCTGTTGCCGTTTGTGTCGCCGATCACCTGGCCGCGAAGGGTGCTTGGGACCAACTCGCCGAAATCGTAGTTCGCGCCGGCCTGTCCGCTCGATAGCCGGATGCCGTCGATGCGGTCGCCGGGGTTATGGGCGGTTCCGCCGGCCGTGCCGGGCGCGTCCAACCCGTCGAGATAACCGGCGGGTTGGACTTCCACGATCTCGTAGTTGCCGGGCATGAGGTTCCCGGCCGACCACGAGCCGTCGCTTGCGGTGAGGACCTCGACGGCCGCGGGCGCAAGGCCGCCTGGCGGCAGGTACTGGACGCGCACGGTGACACCGGCGATGCCGCTTTCGCCGGGGTCCATCGTCCCGTCGTTGTCGGCATCGTGATACACGTGGCCGCTCAGCGTGGCGGGCCTCGCCTCGGCGAAGTCGTTGCCGACGCTCACGTCGCCCCCTAAGAGGACGATATCCCGGATGGCATCCGGTCCTTCGACCGCGCCCCGCGTCTGCCCGGCGACCGAACCGGCCTTGGCGCCGATGCTGAAGTAGCCTTGCGGCTGGACCTCGGCGATCCGGTAGGTGCCCGGCAACACGTTCTCGAACTGGTACTGCCCCGCCGCGTCGGTCAGGGCGGTGTTGCCGGTCGCCACATAGGCGCCGTTTTCCAGGCGCCATAGCTCCAACCGAATGCCGGCCAGGCCCGGATCGGCTGGGTCGCGCACATTGTCGAGGTCCACATCCTCGAAGACCGTGCCCGAGATGCGGATCGGCAGCGGCGTCTGGGTGATCGAGAAGACCGCGCCGGCCGTGTAGACGGGGCTTGGGGCAGTGCCCGGCGGCACGTAGCTGTCCGGGGGCAGCGGCAGGCCCGAGGCCGCCAGCTTGGCGTCGTAGAAGTCGACGAACATGTCGGACCCGGCCGCGTCGTAGTAATGGTCGGCCGCGAACGAGGCCCCGAGGCGCGATCCCTCGAATTCGTTTCCTTCGGCGACGGCGTTCGGGCCGAGAAAGCCCATCTCGTCGACATCGACGGTGAAGACGAGCCGTTCGCCGGCATCGAAGCCGGTGAACTCCAGCACCAGCGTCGTGCCTCCATCCTCGACGGTCGCCCGCACCGAGTCGATCCCGGTGCGATCGACGATGACCAAGGGCGCGGATTG
>JANLFZ010000344.1:0-4478 GCA_024653385.1 Thermoguttaceae bacterium
ACCACGAAGCCCGCCGCCCCGGCCGACCTCTGCATCTCGCCCAAAAACACCCGCACCCGCTTCCACTCGGTGCTCACCTGGCGTCGCAGAAGGATGTTCCCCTGTTCGTCGCGGACACACACGGTCAACTGCTTGCGGTGCTGGTCAATACCCATGTACAACATAAGAGGGTCTCCTGGTGGAAAAAGGGTGGAAACACACACACGCTATCCTTCCCTTATAACACCAGGAGGCCCGCTCTTTCATAGAATCACCTTGACCGCTGCCGGGCAGGCGTTCTCGGATCTGGGAAAGAGCGGGTGCCGGCAGCGGTCAAGGCGTGGCACACCGTCCGGGCGACCTCCCAGAATCGTGCAATCTCGTTTAGTTCTTGCGGCCGGGCGCCAAGGGACGTCTGGCCCCCAAACGACCCAAAGCCCTTCTAGCGACGGGCTCGCGATCCCTGAATAGGTCCATAATACCACCGCAATTCTTTCTCGCGGTCGTCTCTTTTTTCGCGTCTTTTGGACCTATGTTTGCTCAAAGTCCCGCGGACGTTGGCGGGACCAAGCCTCCATGGTAGGCCCCCCGCGACCCAATTGCCACAACCGGCACTGCGGGCTGACCGTTCACGGGGACTGTCCCAATTTTCGCGGCGAAGGAGTGCGAAAATGGGACTGTCCCTTTCGGGCATCAAGGGGCCAGGATTGCCCGCCGGATTGGGGAGATACAACAACCGGCGACGCGCTTGTCGCTCGGCGGGCCGTGGGGTAGACATAGGAAGGGCCCGCCAGTCCATGCGTCGGGCCATCTTGCGGAGACCATTTCATGGCGGAGCGTCAACGAGAAGGCCCCATCGAGATCGCCCTGGTCGGCGATCTGACCGAGAACCAAACGCAGTTGTGCGAGAGCCTGCTCGATGTCGAGCCCGGCGGCGAATGCTGCCTCTACTTCGACTCGCTCGGCGGAAGTCCCTATTGCGCGATCGCGCTGACCACGTTGATTCTCGTGCGGGGGCTTCGGGCCACGGGGGTCGTGGCGGGCGAGTGCTCGTCGGCAGCGCTGTGGCCGTTTGCGGCCTGCTCGCGGCGCCTGGTCACCCCGTACAGCGTCCTCCTCTTCCATCCCATGCGGTGGCAAAGCGAGGAGAACGTGGGGGTCACCGAGGCGTCCGAATGGTCCCGACACTTCAAGCTGCTCGAGGCCGATATGGACGCCCTCTTGGCCGAGTTGTTTCGGGTGCCGCTCGAGACGATCCGGGCGTGGTCGAATCCCGGTCGCTACATGACGGGCCGCGAACTGGCCGAGGCCGGTCTGGCCGAGCTGATCGACCTTAAGCCGCTCGAATTCCTTCGCCGCGGGCGCAGACGGTAGGCATGGCCAAGAAGAGTTCGCGACGCGAGTTTCTCCAAGGCCGGCCGGCCGCTGAATCGTTGGCCGAGGCGATTCATGCCGCGATGCCGCCCGCCACGCCGGGCGCTTCGTCGCCCCAGCCACCCTCCGGAACCTATCTCATCCACGTGAGCCGGCAGGCCATGGCCTGCCAGTTCGAGGCCCTGTTCAATGCGGGAGGGCATTCCGACGTCACGACGGCCGGGGTCCAGGCCCTCGAACTGGTCGGGGCCCTCGAAGCGCAGTTGTCGTACTTCCGCCAGGAAAGCGACATCTCCCGCATCAATCGCGCGGCAGCCCTGGAGCCCGTGGAAGTTGAACCCCGGCTGTTCGATCTGTTGAGACTCGCCATGACCTTGCACCGCCAGACCGGCGGCGCCTACGACATTACCGCGACCCCACTCTGGGAAATCTGGGGATTCGCCCGGCGCAAGGGCACGCTCCCCGACGACGAGGCGATTGCCCACGCGAAGGAGCTAGTGGGCGGCGACCTGGTCGATCTCGATCCGGACCGGAGCACGATCCGGTTCCGGCGGCCGGGCGTGAAGCTCAACTTGGGGAGTCTCGGCAAGGGCTACGCTCTGGATTGCGCCGCCGAAGTCCTCGAGGCCGCGGGAATCGGGGATTTCCTTCTTCACGCGGGCCAAAGCAGCATTCTGGCCCGCGGCACTCGCTTGGAGGCAGGGCCGGAAACCGCCGGCGAGTCGCGCCCGGGGTGGACCGTCGGCATCCCGCACCCGCTTCGCCCCGACCGGCGCTGGGCCGAAGTCCGCTTGCACCACCGGGCTTTGGGGACGTCGGGCGGCGCGTTCCAGTCGTTCCGCCATGGCGGAAAGCGTTACGTTCACATCCTCGACCCTCGGACCGGCCGGCCGGCCGAAGGGACGATCGCGGTCACCGTGCTCGCCCCGACCGCGGCCCTGGCCGACGCCCTGTCGACCGCCTTCTTCGTCATGGGACCCGAGCCTGCGCGCCAGTATTGCACCGAGCATCCCGAAATCGCCGCGATCATCTTTTGCGAACGGCGGGGCAAAGCGGGTTTCGAGGCCCATGCCGTGGGCTTCGCCGAGGACGAACTCCGCGTGGCCCCTACTCGGGTCCCGCCTGAAGAAGTACAATTCGGCTGAGATTGCCCCATTTATTGTCCCCAGGGTCGTGCGCAAGGACCGTCCCGCGGAGGCGAGCGAGATGCGTAGCACCGACGCGCCCACGGCGCTGTGGTTGGCGGCCGCGATGCTCGTTGCGTGGACGGCCGGGCCGGGCGCGGGGGCCGACGACCTCCCCGACACCCCGACCTTGGCCAACGCCTGCCGGGCCGGCTGGATCCGCTTTACGATCACCTCAGGCCGCGTCACGCTGGCCGGGTCGCGCGGAATCAACGTGGCCACGGGAGCCGAGGGGGTCGGCCGGAAGGAACGCCTCTCGGTGCGCATCGGCGCCGGCGAACCGGCCCTCGAGTACGAGCGGATCGGCCCCGACCAGGACCTGGCCGTCCAGATGGCCGGCCGGAACCGGCTCCATCTCCGCCGCACGCCGAAGGGTGCGTCGCGCCTGGTTCCCGTGGAGTACGAACAGCCGGCGCAGGGACCCGTCACGCTGCGCGTGGGCGCCAAGGAACAATCGCGGGCCTACCAGGCGTCGAGCCTGTGGCACCTCTTGGTGATCGAGCCGGACGTGTCCCGCCAGCACCTGGCGCCGCTGTTTCGGCTCTTGAACCCCGATTGGGACTTGGGCAGGGCGGCGGCCGAGGTCGAGGCCACCCTGATTGCCGCGGCCAAGGACCGGCGTTTTCCCGACAAGAGGCGTTGGGCCCAATGGGTGGAACAGCTCGGCGATCCGCGGTTCGCCAAGCGCGAGGAGGCCGATCGGCGCTTGCGCGAGGCGGGGCGGATCGTGGTCGCCTATCTCCAACAGCTTGATCTTGCCCGACTGGATGCCGAGCAGCGGTACCGCGTCCGGCGGATCATCCTCGCGCTATCGGACGACGACCAGAACGACTCGCCCGAACAGACCGCGGCGTGGCTTGCGGGCGATCCGGCCGTGTGGCTGGCGATGCTGTCGCGCGAGGAGGTCTCCACGCGGCAGATCGCCGCGGAGCAACTCTCGGCGCTTGTGGGCGAGAAGCTGGCCTTCGACCCCGGGGCCGACGCCCCGACACGCAAGGCCCAGATCGACCAGATTCGCGCACGAATCGGCAAGTAGCTCGCCCCGCGGCCGCCCGCGGCGCGCGGCTCAAGGGGACCGTCCCATTGTCGCGCTCCTTCGCCGCGAGAATCGGGGCTGTCCCCCCGTACGGTTGCCGGTTTCGGAAGGCTAGTTGAGCCGCCGATCGACCCAGTCGCGGATTTCGGCGGGCTCGCGAAAGAGGACCCATTTCGACTCGGCCGTGCCCTCGCGCGCGGACTTCATGCGATCGCCCTCGGGCAACTCCGCCGTGACGTTCCGCAGCAAGATGGCCTCGATCTGGCCGCGGTACTGGCGGGCCAGCCGGCCGAAGATCTCGGGATCCTGCTCGCCGGTATCGCCAACGAGCACGAAACGACGTTCGGGAAAGTCGGCCAGCACCCGGCCGATCGCGGCCATTTTGAACGCTTCCTGGGAGCCGAACAGCGTCAAGGCCGTCGAGTCGGTCAGCCGGACCCTCTTCAGATGAAAGGTCCCCTCGGGAAACCCCGCCTCGTCGCAGAACTCGCGCAAGGCCGGATAGAGCTGCCAGGGGCTGGCCGACACGTAGTGGAATGCCGCGCCTCGTTCGGCCAGCCGGCGGTAGAGGTCGGCCATGCCGGGCACGGGTCGAAACGGCCGGAGAAACGTATTGGCCACCAGGGCCTTCCGGTCCCGGACCTGGCTGATCTTGATCGTGTCGTCGATATCCGAGACGACCGAGAGCCCGTTCGGCTCAAGCAGCCGGACGCGGCCGGCCAGCACGCGCGGGTCGTCGGGCCGCGTCACCGCCCGAAAAGAGACCCAGCGTCGGGCCCCGGCAGCGTCGCCTGACACCGGTTTCAAGTCGGTCGCGGCGACCTCGACGGCGGCCTGGAAATGTCCGTCCGGTCCCGACACGCCCGCCGAATAGATCCGCCCCGCCAAATGCACCGAGATCTCTT
>JANLFZ010000344.1:4488-6766 GCA_024653385.1 Thermoguttaceae bacterium
TTGCCGCGCTCGTGGTCCACCAGAAAGAGGCGCAGCCGGCGTTCCAAGAGGGCCTTTTCTTCGGCGTCGAGAGTGTCCGGTGGTAGGGTTTCGCCTAGCGCCCGAAGCAAGAATGCCCGCTTGAGCGAACCGGTTTCCGGCTCGAACACCACGCCGTGGATATTCAGCCGCCACGAACCGGTTTGCGCGTCGAGGCGGCCATACGTGGGATAGAAGACCACGGTCTCGTCGCGGCGGATGGGCGAGTTGCCGGCCTGGACCCCAGGGCCCGGCACCGTCATACCGAGCAACAACGCGGCCAGGGGCCACGCGCGGCCCACCTTAGCGTCTCCGGGAAAGGGCCCGGATCAGCCACACGACGAATCCGATGGCCCCGCCCACCACCCCACCAAAAACCGCGCCGCCGCGAATGCTCGACCGCTTGCCGGTCGTCTCGTCGAACGCGAAGAACACGCCGCAGTGCGGGCACTTGTCGCCGGCCGTCAGGTTCGATGGGACGGGCTTGCCGCACTTGCCGCACGCCTTGGTTTGGACCATCTCGGGCATCGATGGGCCCGACATGCCCGGGATAGACGGCACCGGAACACTAGGCATCGACGGACTCGAAGCCGGGGGCGAGCCCGAGCCCGACCCCACCGGCCCCGACGAGCCAGGATACGGGCTGGGCGAACCAGGGCCGCTCCCGCTGCCCGGAGGTCCCGACGAACCAGGATACGGATAGGGTGCGCCGGACCCGCTGCCCGGCGGCATCGATGGTGGACTGCCGGAGAACCCGGGCGGCATGATGTTCGATGGCGTAGCTGGTGTCCCCCGTGGCATTGCGGGCATACTAGGTGCTGCCTCGCCGGAGGCGCCAGGCCCCTCCGGCATCCCGCCCTGAGGGCCCTTCGCGGCCTGCTGGGATCGTTTGGCGATCTCCTTCTCCGACGGCAGCGCGCTGGGTTGGCCGCTGGCCTTTACCTGTTTCCGGACGTACTCGCGGTCCTCTTCACTGAGTTTGACGAAAGGAACCGACAGGACCTTCCGCCCCTGCATGAGCACGACGTTTTCGCCATGCACTCGGACGAACGAGGCCTTGATGGTCTGGCCTTGATCGTCGGTCCACGTGCGGATCGGCGCGGCCAGACAGAACGACGAGATCGCAAGCGCCACCAGCGCCGCCAGAACCCCCTTGTGCCGACCCATCACCTTGTACCTCCTCTTGATTTGCGGAGGACGACGAACAGTCGGCCCGCCCCCAGCGGGACCCATCGGCTGTTGCTGTGAAACCGAGACACGCTGATTAGCTTACGCCGGGCCCCGAGATGTGTCAATAGACAACACCGACCCGACGCGCCAGCGAGGGTGCGTTCTCGGCTGCCTGTCGCTCGTGCTTCCGCGCGGCACGGTCCATCACACCGACCCGACGCGCCAGCGAGGGTACCATCTCCAATCCACCGAACGAGGTTGCACGATTCTGGGAACCCGCCCGCGGCGTGGCCCTGCTTGACCGCATGCCAGCACACCGTTCCTCCGATCGGACCACGCAGCGGGCTCGCGTCGGCCGGCCATTGCCCAGGCACGCCGCGGCCGACTACGATGAGATTCCCTCACCCGGTACGGGAGCCGGGTCGCGCCCACTTTCCGGCATTTCAAGGGTGTCTTCCATGAATGCTCGCCTGCTCGCCTGGTTCGTTTTCGCGTCGTTGGTCGCGGGCATCCCGCTCTTGGCCGCCCAGCCGCTGTGCGAGCCGTGGCAGACGGAATACACGGGCGACGAGGCCACCGGGCCCGAGACGATCGCCCTGTGGCAATTCAACGCCGGGGCCGAAACGCAAGACGCTTCCGGTCACGGGCACACCCTGGCCCTTGAGGGAGCGAAACCTCACCCCAAGGGCCGTTTCGGTGCGTGCCTGGAGTGCTTCCCTGGCTGGCCCGTCGAGGACAAGCGGCACCGAGCCCTCGTGAAGAGCGACCCTCGGCTCAGCCCGACCGGGGCGTTCACCCTGGAGATGTGGATTCAGCCCAAGCCGGAACTTGGCGCCGACTACCCCGAGGCGTTCTTGCTCGACAAGAAATACGTGGCCCACCAGGATTACCAGTTGATCCTCGGGGCCGCGGAGCGCGACGGCACCCGGGTGTTGCGCGCGTGCCTCGGGTTCGGCGGGGATTCGGCCACGTGGTTCTCGCGGCCGTTGCGCCTGGAGCCGGGCCAGTGGCATCACGTGGCCTTCACCTACGATGGGACCGGCACGGGGAGCTTCTTTGTCGATGGCAAGCCCTGGGGCAGCCGGCGCAT
>JANLFZ010000345.1:0-3389 GCA_024653385.1 Thermoguttaceae bacterium
CCGGCGCCGTAAACCCGGTCCCACCCGGCCGTGCCCCAGTCGGTGGCCGTATCGCCGAGCACCTGGTAGACCTGCTCGGGCGCGAGGCTGGGTCGCTGCTGAAGGATCAGCGCGGCGACCGCGGCCGCGTGGGGCGCCGCAGCGCTGGTGCCGTAGAAGTTGGGATAGCTGTCCGGGTCGCCGTCGTCGGAGTAGAAGAACGTCGTATTGCCGCCGTCGGGCGCGGTGAAGTCGGGCTTGGCGCGGGTCTGGGGCGCGGCCAGACGCTGGTATTGCCCGTCGAGGTAGATCGTGGGCTGGCCGCGGCTGCTATACGACTCGATTCCTCCGGAGGCGTAGCTCGAATAACGGGCCGCGGCCACGGCCGCCGCCCCTTCGGCGGCCGCGTGGCCGACGATGGTGCCCTTGCCCGCGTCGGCCGCGTACTCGTTGAACGCGACACTGCTGCTCCACGCGAGGATCTTCAACCGCACGGCCTCGGGGCCGGCGACATGGTTGATCTGGAGATCGTAGGATCCGCTCGAGGCGATCAGCACGCCCTCCCACGGCATGCGAAACAGCGCGTTGTCGCCCTCGGACGACGTGATCAGATTGCCCGAGGTGTCGTACACGTACAAGTCGAAATCGCTGACCGGCTCGCCGGGGGTGTACCACGCCTGGTCCCACTGGAGCGTGAGGATCGCGCCGGCCGGGACCGTGACCCGCAGCGTCACGTCGACGCCCGACCCTGGATCGAAATCGTGCAGATTCGCGCCCGAGGCGTACGCGTAGGTGGTGTTCCAGGTCTGCGGTTGGCTGTCGCGATAGGGCGCCTCGTAGCTCTTGTCGGCCTGGTTGCCGGCCGCGGAGAAGTAGGCCACGCCGTGCGTGTTGACCACGTGGTCGACGGCCTGGGCCACGGGCCCATCGGCAAAGGCCGGCTCGAGGAGGTAGCCGACGTCGTCGACGATCACGTCGCAGCCCGCGTCGGCCAGTTCGTGGATGCCGCGGGCGAAGTCCAACTCGCCCCAGAAGGCGCTGCGGAAGGCGAGGCTGGCGCCCGGGGCCACGTCGTGGATCAGCTCCATCATGGCGCGGCCTTCGTCGTCGGCGTCGGCCGGGCCGTCGCGGAGCACCTCGACCACGGCGGGCAGGTCGCCCGTTGCCTGGCTGGCGGCAATGCCCGAGCCGACCCGGTCGGCCGAGTCGCTCATCACGCCCACCTTCACGCCCGAGCCGTCCAATCCGCCGGCAGCCGCGCGCACGTCGTCGGCGTTCATCGCCGCGTCGCCTTGCGTGGTCACCAAACCGGTGTACGTGATCGGTTGGTAAAGCGCGCCCAGGGCGGACACGCCGGCAATCTGAAGGGCCTCGGGCACGGCCCAGACGGGCAGGGACCCTTGCGAGAGCAAGAGCCCAAGCTCCCCGGCGAACTCCTCGTAGCCGAACTCCCTCAGCGCCCCCAGGGCGGTGGAAAACGCGCCCGCGTCGGCGATCACGACCGAGACGCCGACGCGGGGGCGAGACGTCTCGCTCCAGATCCAGTCGTTCTGGCGCGCGGTCTCGGCGGCGGCGGCCGCGCGGTCGCGTCCCAACCGGCGGTAGTTGTCGGCGAAATCGCGGTAGAACTCGGCCAGCCCGCCGGCCAGTCGCCGCTCGAGGCCCACGAGCTTCTGGGCGTCCATCTCGTCGAGCCGCTGCAACTCGGCAACATTCTCGTCCGGCGGCACGAGCACCGGGCGAACCGACTCCGAGGCATGGTCCTCTCCCCCGATGCTCAAGAGGGTCCGCTCTTCGAGGCATTCGGCGTGAAGCCGATAGACCCGCGGGGCACGAGGTGAGTTTCGTCGCCCCGTTCGGCCACGTCCGACGATTTGAGAGAAAAGACGTTCCGCGCCTCGGAACATGCGTCTCATGGCCCGCTCCCGGAAAAAGAAAGAAGAATAGAAGACCAGCCTGCCCTCCCTGCCCAGCGCTTTTGTCGAGCGTCCTCGCCCGCACATCCGGCATAGCCGCGATTGTAAGCCGAATCCGCACGGATTCAATAAGATGCTGCGAGATATTGAGGAGAATTAAGGGCCGATTTGGCAGAAACACATACGCCACCTGATAGAGGGTCTACCGCTTGCTTGGCGATCGGACCACGGATACGATGGCGACGAGAACCCCTCGTTGCGAAGGATCCTTTATGACCAAGTACCGGGTCGCGCTGATCGAGCGCCCCGCGAGCTGGAGCCCGGCATCGCCGGACGACGTTCCGCAAGAACCTGGGGTCATGCTCGAGACCTTGGGCGAAACCGACGATCTGTTGGGCGCCGTGCGCCGGGCCGTCGAGTACAATGCGGCCGACGAGAGTCAAGCGGCCTGCCGCTGGGCCGTCGTGGTCGAGCCCGGCACCGCGGGCTGCACGTGGCCAAGTGCCCGGCTCTGCACGCCGCTGCGCTACAAGGTGGCGGCCATTTGGTGGCCCTTGGGTTGGGAACCGCAATCGCCGCTCGATGTGCCCAACTGCGTGTGGCGAGCGCGCGGGGGCGTGGAGGAACAGCAGGTCTCGTACTCCCAGGCGGTCGCGGTGGCCCGCGGTCTGAACCAGCAGAGCATCGACCATGCGTCCGCCACCTGGTACGTGGTGCTGGCCGTGGAAAACGAACCGCTCTCGCAGACCGTCTCGTACGATCCCTCGGGTCTGGAGACGAGCGTCCAGGTGCGCCGCCTCCATGTGATTCGGCCGGACCAAGGCACGCCGGGCGACTGCTCCTACTGCCCCGCTCGAAGTTACGACTGCGCCCAGGCCGAGTGGACCAGCCTCGAGCAATCGGCCACCACGGTCTCGAAACGCGCACTTGATTCGACCAACGCCGCCCCCTACTAACCCGAAGCGCCAGCGAGGGAGCCACCGACACTAACCCGAAGCGCCAGCGAGGGAACCACGCACCTAACCCGACGCGCCAGCGAGGGAACCACCGACCCCGCGTGCAGTCCGTGAACGATTCCCCCAGCGAGGGAACCCTCGACTGGGCGTTACGCGAACCGCAATCGCCGGCCGGCGTGGTGGCACGGTCTCCCCTCGCTGGCGCGTCGGGTTAGTGTGTTTTCGCGGCCGACGCTGCGCGTGGTGGGACGGCGTGCCCTCGCTGGCGCGTCGGGTTAGTATGCGTTCGCAGCCAATGCCGCGAGAAGGGGACCGCGCCCAATCGGCGAACGATTACGGCCGGACACCCCCCCGCGCGTAGGGTTGTCCCGGCCCGGGGTGGTGTCTCGCGTTCGATTCTGGCCCCCGCCAAGGCCATCAAAGAATCCGGCGCGACCAGCGAATGACAGGGCAGAAGTAAGCCATAATTGCGTGGGAATCGCGTGGGGCAGGCCCGCACTCGACCCTCGCGTCGCCCACGCAGCACGAGGACGTGGGA
>JANLFZ010000345.1:3399-6758 GCA_024653385.1 Thermoguttaceae bacterium
ACCTATGACCTTCCTGGAATGGCAGAACCTGATTTTTCTCTTGCCGCTCGGTGTGGCGGTGATCTATGTCCTGCTGATGTCGGTCGGCTTGTCGATCGGCGACCACGATGTCGATGTGGCCCACGATGTCCACCTCGACGCGGCCCACGACGTCCATCTCGACGCCGGGCACGATGTCCACGCCGAGGCCGGCCACGACGCCGAACACGAAGCCCACGCGGGGCACGACGGCCACGCCCATCATCTGTCGCTCTTGGGCAGTGTGCTGAGCCTGCTGGGGATCGGCAAGGTGCCCATCTCGGTGATTCTGATTAGTTTCTTCTCGCTATGGGGCGGCGTGGGGTTGGCGCTGAACGGACTGTTTGGGGCCGACGCGATCGTCAAGACCTTGGCCTTTACCGCCCTGGCGGCCGTCGGCGGCACCCGCCTCTTGGCCGAGGGCCTCGGCCGCCTGATGCCTCGGGAAGAGTCGTACCACACGCCCAAGGAAGACCTCGTCGGCCAGGTCGGCGAGGTGCTCTACGAGGTCACGCCGAGTTCGGGCACGGTGCGGCTGCGCGATCCCACCGGCAACCTGCTCGACCTCGATTGCCGCAGTTGGAACGACGAGCGGATCCCGTCGGGCACGCGCGTCGACCTCGTCGAGTACGATCCGGCCACCGACGTGTTCTTCGTCCGGGCCTCCACGCATATCCTGGGAGAATCGTCATGAACCGTAGTAGCTCGTTGGGGATGTTCTTGAATGCGGGAGTGCTGGCGGGCATCGGCCTGATCGCCGCGTCGCTGTTGCTCAAGAACCTGCCGCCGTACTCCGGGCCGGTGATGCTCATCGGCGGCATCGCCGTGTTCCTGCTCTTCGGGTTCCTCGTGATCTTCACGCGGCTTTACCGCAAGACCACGGCCGACGAGGCCTTCGTGAAGACCGGCCTTGGCGGGCGCAAGTGCATTATCGACGGCGGGGCGCTGGTGATCCCCGTGGTCCACGAGCTGATCCCCGTCTCGCTGCGCACCTTCAAGCTGCAGATCGACCGCACCGGCCCCGACGCCCTGATTACCGCCGATTTTCTGCGCGCCGACGTGAAGGCCGTGTTCTACGTGCGCGTGCAGAAGGACGAGCGGGCCATCGAGCAGGCGGCCACCTCGCTGGGGGCGATCTCCGGCGACGCCCACTCGGTGCAGAGCCTGATTCAAGAGAAACTCGTCTCGGCGCTGCGCACCGTGGCCGCGCAGCAGACGCTGCACGATCTGAACGCCAAGCGGGCCGAGTTCGCCGAGGCGGTCCAGCGCATCGTGGCCGAGGACCTCAAGCCCAACGGCCTGACCCTCGAGTCGGTGACCATCTCGAGCCTCGACCAGGCCCCGCTCGAGTCGATGCGCCCCGAGGAGAACGTGTTCGATGCCGAAGGCGCCCGGACCATCGCCGAGAAGGTCCAGTCGCAGCGCGTGGCGCGGAACACGATCCAGCGCGAGGCCGACCAGCGCGTCAAGGAACAGGACGTGCGCACGGCCCAGTACATCGCCCAGCAGAACATCGTCGAGGCCAAGGCCCAGGCCGACGCCCAGGCCGAGATCAACATCAACCGAGCCCAGGCCGAGCAGCGGGCGAAGACCGTGGCGGCCGAGCAGGCGCGGCTGGCGGGGATCGCCCAGGTCGAGGCCGAACGCCAGATCGAGCTGGCCCGGGTCGAACAGACCAAGGCCATCGAGGTGGCCAATCAGATGCGCGAGCAGGCCAAGGAGGTGGCCGAGGTCGAGAGGCAGCGCGCGGTGGAACTCGCCCGGCGGGCGCAACAGATCGCCATTGCCGAGGCCGAGAAGAACCGGGCCGAGGCCGAGGCCCGGCAGCTTGCCGCCCAGCGCGAGCGTGAAGCCGCCTCGCAGGAGGTGAAGACCGTCGAGGTCAAGCTGACCGCCGAGCGCGAGAAGGAGAAGGCGATCATCGCCAAGCAGGCCGTGGTCGAGCAACAGAAGATCGAACGCCAGATGCAGGCCGACGTGGCGGCCTACGCCGAGGTCAAGAAGGCCGAGGCCGAGCAA
The DNA here is from genome assembly GCA_024653385.1 of Thermoguttaceae bacterium. Classification (GTDB taxonomy): domain Bacteria; phylum Planctomycetota; class Planctomycetia; order Pirellulales; family Thermoguttaceae; genus JANLFZ01. The sequence goes on from JANLFZ010000345.1 coordinate 5,437, forward strand.
TTGGCCGCCGACAAGCAGGCCAAGGCCCGCATCGCCCTGGCCGAGGCCGACAAGGAGGCCAAGACCCTCGAGGCCGAGGGCGAACGGGCGGTCCAGATGGTGCCGGTCAACGTGGCGCGCGAGCAGGTCAACGTGGAAGACGCCCGCGTGACCGTGAAGATCCGCGATCTGGAAGGCCAAGCCAAGTTCGAGAGCATCGCGCGCGAGCTTCAGGTCCAACTGGCCACGATCCAGGCCGAGAAGGAAGCGAAGATCGCCGCCGCCCGCGCCATGGGCGACGCCCTGGCCAAGGCCAACGTGAACCTCTGGGGCGACCCGACCGCGGTGCAGCGGATCGCCTCGGCCTTCTACCAAGGCCAACGCGCGGCGACCTTCGCCGAGGGGTTCTTCGATTCGCTGCCGCCGCAGGTGGCCGAATGGCTCCGCAAGATGATGGCCGGCGACGGCGCGCCCCCGGCGGCGACCGCGACGCGGTCCGCCGCCGAAGGAACGTCGCAAGCGGCCACCTGAAGCGGTCACTTCCACCGCTTGGCGACCTCGGTTTGCATGAACTTGAGGGCGTCGGAGGCCAGTTGGCGCTCGGTCTGGTACATCTTGCGCCAGATCTTGGTGGCCGGGATGAGCTTTTCCAGGGCCAGCCCGAAGGCCTCGACGACCATCGTGCCGTTGTAGCCGATCTCGTGGAGCGTGTCGAAGTTCTGGTCCCACCGGACGTTGCCCGAGCCCGGGGTGCTCCGGTCGTTCTCCGAGATGTGGACGTGGGCGAGGCACCCCTTGAGGGCCCGGATCGCGGCGGGGATGCTCTTTTCTTCGATGTGGGCGTGGAAGGTGTCGTACATCATCTGGCAGCGGGGGTGGTTCACCTCGCGGCAGAAGCGGGCCCCGTCGGCGGCCGTGTTGAGGAAGTAGCACTCGAACCGGTTCAGGTACTCGATGGCCAGCGTCACGCCCACCTTCTCGGCGTGCTCGGCCACCTCGCGCATGGCCTCGACGCCCCACTTCCACTCGTCGGCGGTGGGGCCCTTGCCGCTGAACACGCCCAGGGCCGAGTGGAACGGCCCGGCCATCACCGAACAGCCGGCCGCGGCGCAGCAGTCGAGGTTCCGCTTGTTCGCTTCGATGCCCTTGCGGCGCACGGCCGGATCGGTGCTGATCGGGTTCTCGCCCGGCCCGCGAACCGCCGTGCCCGTGCGCGCCAGTCCCAGCGCGTCGAACCGCTTGCCCCATTTCGCGTAGTTGTCGAGGTTGTCGAGGTCAAAGCAAGGGATTTCGACCGTGTCGAAACCGATCGCCTTCAACTCGTCCAACAGGGGCAGCATATT
>JANLFZ010000346.1 GCA_024653385.1 Thermoguttaceae bacterium
CCTGGCGATCTGCGCCTCATGCGGCGTGAGTTGGAACTCGGCCGCAATCGCCGCCCACGCCTCGTCGAGACAGGGGGAGCACGACCGAGCATTCGACGGCGTAGGGGCACTCTCTCGCATGGCGCTTCGTCGGAACCACGGCCACCAACGAACCCGATTTCATCGGCTCATCCTCCGCCACCCTGCGGCAGCGCACTCAGTTCAGCCAGCGCCGGATCCGAGGGATGACTCGTTCTCGACTATACGGCTTCAGTTTCTTCGAGGGCCGTTCCCAGTCGCCGTTTTCGCAACACGCGACGCAATGGCGGCCAACCGACCGATGCTGCCAAGAGCGGAAGGTACACGGTCCCGTCGACGATCCCTGGGGACCGGCAAGCAGGCGAACATGCGCGGTCCGATAGTGGGCCGGCAACGTGGAAGACCGGCTTGAGCGGTTCGGGCATGTCCTGTCTTTGGAGAATTCGTCCGTGCCGATTGATGACGGCGGTTGTGCCGCCGATCGCAACGTGCAGGATGGTGCGGCGCGTTTCCACGGCGCGAAGCTGCGCCGCGGCCAGGCACCGCCGCTCAAAGCAACTTGCCAGGAAACCCCGGCGCAGCAACCCGTGGTAGGCGCAGACGACGAACAGATCGGGGGGCGCCGTCCCCGCCGGGTACCAGTAGCGAGCGAAAGCCTCCGGGAAAAACAGGTCGTAGCACAGACAGACGCCAAGACCGCGCGGGGTTCCGTCCGGGCTCGCAACGAGGAACGAACGCGGGTGCATGCCCGGGATAAGCGTTGAAGTTGCGGAGAACGGTTGAGGGAGACGTATCCCAAGCCAGTTCACGAACCATCGCATCGCCGGGATCGGACGCTCCAAGATCGGCGCCAAGGCCCACTTGTCGTAAAAGGCCGTGATGCCGTTCTTCGGCAAAACCAGGAACGCAGACTGTCGGCAGTGGACGGACTCCGAAGGGTCCCGGCGGAGCGCGCCCAGCACCAACGGTGCCCCCAGCTTCTGTGCGAGGTCGGCAAGAGCGTCGCCCACCTGTTGGGATGGTGCATCGACGACCACTCCATCCCTATCGGCGTGTGCCTCGATCGCGCAAGACCGGCCCCGGGAATCGCGGAGCGCCGTTTCACCCCATACGTACAGCGAGCACGCTTGCGCGGCGCCGGAATCGACGGAGGACAACGCGCCCGCGTCAATCGTCAGCCCGGCGCCGCCGCCGACCGACACGAAGCCCGGCACGACGGCTACCGATAGGCTCGGCGTGTGCTCGTCGGGCGGGGCGGTCACACCGCGTAGGAGCGAAAGAAGCAGGGGAACGAAACAAAGGCCGGCCGACACCGCTCCGCCGCCGGTCCGCTCGAAGACCTTGCTCAGAACTCGCCACAGACCGACGTTGGCAAGGACCACGACGGCGGCGACGCCCAGAGGGCCAACAATTTCCGCAGACCGCAGCAACGGCTCGGTCGCTGGGCCAGCGAGCGCGATCTGCACAAAGGGTATCCCATGCTCGATGACCCAACCGCTGACGTATCGAAGGTTGCACTCGAAGCTCAGCCAGCACAGCAGCGCCGCGAGCGCCAACGGGACCCCGAAGCGCCTCACAAGGAGGCGGGAAATCAGGGAGCAGATGCAGAAATTGACGCCTCCGGCAACCAGTGCGACTGGCGCCAGAACGATGAGCCCCATGTACGTCCCGGTGTTCTCGGCGGCCATGAAAGCGCAGCCACCCACCACGAGCGCAGCACCGCAGAGGAAGCTCGCAACCGCGAAGGCGCCGAGCGAGGCGTCGCGGCCGAGCGCAAAGCACCACGGCACGAGAAAGCAGTACACCAGCCAGGAGCAGCCGGGCAAGCAAAAAACCATGGCGCCAAGCACGGCCGTGGCCGCCAACGACAGGGCCACGGCGCGGTTCGCCAAGGTCATTTCAACCTGCGCGGCTTGCGCTCGACTCACGACTAATCCCTCGTTGTCGCTGTCTTTTTCCGTGACGGCGTGCCCACCAGATCCCCGCAAACGAAAGCACGGCCGCCACCAACGCGATTGCTACCCACGGCCAGCGTGACGTCGCGGGCGCGCCGTCCACGCCCAAAACTCCGCAACCCTCAAGTGTGAACTCGGACTCCGCGGGCGTATCGAAGGAGAGGTCTTGAACCGTAAACTCGACCCGTTCTACGTGGTTCAGATTAACGCGGTTGAGTTCCTCGACCACACGATGGAGGATCGGTTTCCCATCCTGTTTGGCGTACTCCACGATGCCCGTTCTCCGCACGCGCGGCGCGCCTTTCCCATCCGAAATGACGTAGCTGTAACGGCGAACCGCGAACCCGACATCGGCCCCGAGGACGAACTCGTAGCGGACCTGGAACGCCTCCCGGTCAGACAGCACAGTCTGTGTACCACACAAAAGCGCATCACTGGGCGACGACGGATCTGGAACGACCTGCACATCCTTAACGTCGCCACTAGAGAACAGCTCGCGAATCGACCACCCCTTGGCGTGATCGGTCGCAAAGGCCGCGCGGCAGCGCCACAACGACGCATCGACGTTCCGCTTCTGCACCTCCCGTCCTTCGCCCGGTGCGCTGGAAAGCAGCACCACCTGGGGTTCCGCATCCCGTTTGTGCTGCGTGACCGTAAACGACGTAATAGGGTGAAGCACGCAAAGAAACCTTACGCCGTCGCGTGCTTCTTCGTACTTTACGCGGTCCCCCGCCTGAACCCACCGTACAGACCTGGGGGCAGACTGTTGCGTAGTCGGCGAACCGGCGCGGACATGGGACGTGCCACGCACGATCCCACGCATGTCCACGTTGGAGTACAATGCTTCAACGGCGCTCAGCCTCGAGAACAGCTCCGCGAGGGTCGGCACGGCAGCGCTGGGTCGGGCAGAAAGCAGCACGCTCGTGAAGCACGCCATCGCGAAGAGCCACGCGCGTTTCGCCGCCAGGCGCGGCAGACGGGTTCGCGCCGCGGCTTCAGTAGATGACCGTGGGCGCATCATCGGCCTCCTTCCACGAATGCAGTTACAGGTCTGCGTCACAGAGAGCTGCGGCCGTTACGCGCGCCGCGCGATGGGCGGTGCGCACCCCGGCGCAGGCTACCACCCGCGCCCGGCGACACCGTGCCCGCCGCGCGGCATAACAACCATGGCACGCTATCCCTCGCCACGGAAGCTACCTGCACCGACAGTTTGCCGAGCCGATCGCCGGTTCGCAGGCGTTCTCGGCAAAGTTAGGAATACCACCACCTGCTGCCCAGACGCAAGTGCCTGCGCATTCAGGGTACGGAGTACACGGTGCCGCGCTGTTCCCCATAACCGGAGTGCATCCCCCTCCATGCGCGGCATCGGCGGAAAGGCCGATCCCGACGACAGCCATCGAAAGAAACAACGTCGCGTAGAGGACCGGTGTCACAATCAGACGAACGAACATTGGCTGACTCCCAAAAAACAAGACGCGCGGAGAGGCACGACGCTCTGCGCCGCACCGGAGGACCCCGCGGCAGTGCAGAGCGCTGCAAGTCCGCGGCCGAACCTACAGGCGCGCCATTGGTGCCCGGTGCGTCCGACTCGCCAGAAGGCGGACTCTTGTCGGTGCCACCATGAACTTCAACGATCGGCTGCTCGCGAGCAACATCCGCAATGAACCTCACATACGTCGTCCACTCGCCGGAGGCGTTGGCCGGGACCGTCACAACAACGGGAACGTCACGATAGCCAAATGGGGCCAGCACGACCGGAAACGGTCCCTTCGGCCCGGAACACCGGCACGTTGCCTCGGCGCCAAGCACCGTGACGCAGCCGGCGCTCAGGCTCTGGAAACGGACGGTGATCTCCCTCGTCTGACCCGGCTTCGCGTCGCCCACCCACACGACGCGCGTCTCAAGTAGAAGCCGCTGCCCCTGCAAGAACGCCAACAGGCCTCTTGGTCCTCCGGTGAAATACATCATGACCGCGACGGGAGCGACCAGCACCACGAGAAACACAACCCAAGGGCCCAGCTTGAATGCCAAGCGGTATGGCACCCGAGGAAACGAGCGCGGCGCCGGCCGAAGTTCTTGGCCGCCACCTTCGCGATTGCTCAAGGTGCAAACGGATTGAAGTGATTGTGCATCCATTGGTGCGTTCACGCAGTCACTGCACGGGTGATACGGACTTTGGCAAATCTCCCCCAGATCGGCGGGCGACGTTGGCCCACACCTCAAGTCTGAGCACGCCTCTGTTCGGGTCGCTTGAAAAGACCGCGACGCTCTTTCGCACCTTTCCTTCCAAGCTCGTTGGCACCAGGGCGACACGCACAAGGCCGGTCGCGCCAGGCGGGATGGGCGATTCCGGGAACCCGAGCACCGTAACGCACCCGCCGCAGCCCGATTTCACGTCCCGAACCACCAGGGGACGGGCGCCCGTGTTCCGGAGCACAAACTCACACGGCAATGCCGCGGTGTCTGATATCGTACCGAAGTCCCGCACCGGATCGTCGCATTCAATCCTTGGCGGCCAAAAGCACGGGCCAAGAAACCGGGAATAGGTGACGTAACCCAGCACCCCAAGGAAGGCGCTGAACGCGACGGCGAACATGCCGACACGCCACCACCTGGCAATTGTGTGTATGGATCGAAAGCCCATCTTCACTCAGGCTCCGGACAGCAAAGCGTGGTAGGCTCCTCCGGGGCTGGCGACCAACAGCCGCAGGAGGCGCTGGGCCCGTTGGTGCCATCGTCGCAACACACGTAGTCGTTGGGGATGCAGGTGCCGTGGCAGCACTGCGAGCCCTCCGGGCAAGGGGTGTACGGTCCACACTCCGTGCCCTCAGCGACAGCCGGGGATGGATCGGGCACAGCGCTAGCCAAGATCAGCGCGAGCCCGGCGTAGACCAGCGCGCCTGCAACGTAGCGCCGCCCCAGGGAAAGGACGTTCCAAATCGTCTGAAGCACTGTTTCGCTCCTTCCAGGCAAAGGAGTCCGCGCCGCTGGTCAAACACGCCCAGCGCGCGGCGACTTCCGGGACACACGCAAACCGAGGATTACGAGCACTACGCCCAGTATTACGCCATGAATGGAGATAACGGACAGAAGACGAGGAATGCGTGTAGCTACACGGAACTTGGCAACGTCAAACTCGGAAAGCGCGACCGGCCCGGGCGCGATACGCTCGACGTCGAAAACCTGCCGATGCACGACCCTTTCCTTGCCGCTGGCGATCTCCCGCAGACTCGTCTCTCTGGCGTACTTTTTCAGCAGTGGAACGCCCTCGTGCTCGCCGCTATACAGACACCGATGGACGACGATCCGAAGCTGCTTGCGGTCCCGCTCGGTTATCTCCTCGTGGCGAATGTCTTTCACTGCCCATGCGCGCTTGCGGTAAAACCGCAATAGCGTGCGGTTGGCATTGCCCTTGGACGCATGTACTGAGGTCACCGCAACGAGTTGCTCGTTTGCGTCGTCAAGCAACTCGACCTTCGCAATCGTGTTAGCCCCGCCATCCCGAAGCAGCATCGCGTCCAACGACAGCGCCCCCTCCGCAAAGGGAGCGATATGGAACGAATAACGAGCTAGCTCGTCGATGCCCTTCCGGCTCTTGGCACGGCCCATCACGAAGTACTCTCCATCGGAGGGACGTTGGCCGAAGAGGTATGCCTCATCGGCGGTTATAATCGCAACCCCCAGCCTGATCGGCTTAGAGAGATCGCGAGGATCATACTCGCGCCCGTCCATGCGATAGTGGTTTCCGCCATTGGCGTGGAAAGCGAAGTGTCTTTCCTCGGTCAGAACTACCTCGGCGGCGCTTGAGCTACCCGAGACGTCGCGCGCCAGAGGGGGAATCGCCCACACCCTTTCGCGGGCCTCGATCGCAATGTTGTCGTGGCAGCGCTTCAACCGCGCGAAGTTCGCGCGGTACTCGTTGAGCAGATCCTTCTCCTTGGCCGAAAGGTTGGCGAACTTGCCCGTGAAAGCGGTGGCCGCGGGCTCGCCAAGTCCAACCGTTGAACGCGCATCCGGCATTGCGGCTTTGGCCTCCGGCGTGCTGCGCACCTTCTCCGTGGGTCGAGCCGCAAGCGACATGAGGCCCAGTATGGGCGACAGCATCGGCAGCGCCACAAAGGCTGCCAAAGTGAACATGCGGTCACAAGGTCTCGTCGTTCCCGGCATTGCTCCGTTTGACTCCGCTTGGTTGTCCTGCCACAGACATGCGCTCGACGACTGCGCCTTGCCGAAGTGCCAACACAATGGGTGTGTCGGCGAACCATTCTCGGTCGTCGCGCAGTCGACCCAGTATAGGCGCAGCGCTTGCCGAAGACTCGAAGGCGGGCAATGCGCCGTAAGGAGGGACTTCCACGAATGCGACCGCTCGCGGCGGCGCTCGGCCTGCGGTCGCCGGGAGCCAACTTGGGTACGCGCTTATGAGGCTCTGGCAGTCGGGACACCCAGATCGGTAAAGCACCAGCACCCAATCACCGGCCCGAAATCGGTCGCCGACATCAATCAACTCCAGCAACGGCAAGGGCTTGCCCACCCACCGATCAGGCTCAAGCAGTACGACCTTGCCGCCGTCGTAAACCTACCCATTTCATTCAAACAACCCGGCGAAGCCGCGTGGAGCATCAACCCCGCCGGAAGGCCGATCGCGACCCAAATCACCACGAGGCAGGCGAGCCGTGCCCCTATTGGGCGGACAGACGCCGGCCTGTGCTCAACCGGCTGCCATCGCAAGAGCGCGAGCACGACCCCAACGTCCAGCGCGAGCGTCTGCCAAGGGTTCA
>JANLFZ010000347.1 GCA_024653385.1 Thermoguttaceae bacterium
GTGCGGCCAAGCCGGCGAGCAAGCCCGCCGCGAAGGCGCCAGCCGCCGCGGACGAGGATACCAGCGCCGATCCGTTTGCCGACAGCGGCAATGGTGCGAAGAAACCCGCGGCGAAGAAGACGACCTCCTCGAAGAAGGCGACGTCGAAGAAGAAGGCCGGTGGCGAGGAGCCGGGGGGCAGTCCGTTTGGCGCCGACCCCTTCGGCGGGGCCGCGAAGGAGTAAGCTCAGTAGAGACCATTCACGGGGACTGTCCCAATTTTCGCGGCGAAGGAGCGCGAAAATGGGGCTGTCCCCTTCGCACCCGAATCGGCAGCCATTTTCCGGGCGGGTGGCGTGATCATGCGCCCGTCCGCGCCGCCTCGAATCGGCCGGCACGGAAGGCGGCTGCCATGGCCAGGGGCACTTCGGCCTCGGCCAGGACGACGAGCGCTCGGTTTCGCGCGACTTCGGCCTTCATCTGCTGTTCGCGTGCCAGGGCCAGGGCGCGGCGTTCCTCGGCATTGGCGCGGGCGACTCGGGTGTTGGCCTCGGCCTGATCGGCCTGCAAGCGGGCCCCGATGTTCTGGCCGACCTCGATGTGGGCGATGTCGATCGAGACGATCTCGAAGGCCGTCTGGGCGTCCAATCCTCGTTCGAGCACGGCCTTGGAGATCTTGTCGGGGTTCTCCATGACCTCGAGGTGGGTTTCGGCCGAACCGATCGCGGTGATGATGCCCTCGCCCACGCGGGCGACGATGGTGTCTTCGGTGGCCCCGCCGATGAGTCGCTTGAGATTGGTCCGCACGGTGACGCGGGCCCGCACCTTCAGTTCCACACCGTTCTTGGCGATCGCGCTGAGGGATGGCTGCCGGCTCTTGGCGGGATCGGGGCAATCGATGACCTTGGGATTGACGCTGGTCTGCACCGCGTCGAGCACGTCGCGCCCGGCCAGGTCGATGGCCGCGGCGCGGTCGAAGTTCAAGTCGAGATCGGCCCGGTGGGCGGCGATCAAGGCGCGGATCACGTTGGGCACGTTGCCGCCGGCCAGATAGAGGGCCTCCAGTCGCCGGGTGGTGATGCCCGTCTCCGGGTCGCCGCCAATACCGGCCTGCATCGCCATGATCTTCGCCTGGACGATAACCCGGGCGTTGACCTGGCGGAAACTCATCCCGATGAGATCGAGGATCGTGATCCTGGCGTTGGACATGTACGCCTGGAACCAGATGTTCCCATACACCCAGATGATCACGATCAAGATCAACAGGAAGACCGCCAAGAGCGCCCCGATGGCGATGTACACCGGAAGCCAGTTGAACGGCTGCGCGGCCAGGAAGAGGAATCCGTGCGACATGAGTGGTCTCCTCGGGTGCGAGCGGAAGCGGTGCTTCTGCCGGTCCTCAAGATACTCCATCGCCAAGCGGCGGGAAAGCTACCCCATCGGAGTTTTTTGCCGGTTACCGGCGGTGCGCGGGGCCGAGGGCCTCTGGTACAATTCGGCCCGGACCAAGAGGACTCCTGGGATGCACGAGTTCTACATGCGCATGGCGTTGGAAGAGGCCGCCGCGGCCCGCGACGAAAACGAATGCCCCATCGGGGCGGTGATCGTCCTCGAAGGTCGCGTGATTGCCCGGGCACACAATCAACGCGAGGGTCTGCGCGACCCCACGGCCCACGCCGAGATGATCGCCATTACCCAAGCCGCGGCCGTGGTGGGCACCTGGCACCTCGATGGCGCGATCCTCTATGTCACGCTCGAACCCTGTCCGATGTGCGCCGGCGCGGTCCTCAACGCCCGCATCGCCACCGTGGTCTATGGGGCCGCCAATGCCAAGGCCGGAGCCGTGCGCACGCTGTACCGGCTGCTCGACGACCCGCGATTGAACCACCGCTGCCAGATCGTCTCGGGCGTGCTCGAGGAGCCGTGCGGTCGCATCCTCACCGAGTTTTTCGAGGCCCAGCGTCAACTGGGCAAAAAATGACAGCCCTGGGCCGCACCGGGTCAAGCATTCTTCCGTGGGGCCTACGACCCCATCAAACGAGGGGCACTGCGCGGTCGCTGTGTTGGCATTCCCATCCCAATGGGGTACGATGAGGGATGGCTATCGGCTTTTGGCCCCGTCTCTCTCACCAGGCATGTCCCATGACAGATAAGGCGATTTTGACCATCGGCGATCGGCAATATGAGCTACCCATCATTCGGGGGACCGATGGAGACCAGGGCATCGACATTTCGCGCCTCCGCGAGATGACGGGCATGGTCACGTACGACCCCTCGCTGGCGAACACAGCCGTCTGCCGCAGCGCGATCACCTTCATCGATGGCGAGCAGGGCGTGCTGCGATACCGGGGCATTCCCATCGAGCAGTTCACCGAAAAGCCGAATTTTGTCGAGGCCGCGTATCTGTTGATTTTCGGCAAGCTGCCCAGCCATGCCGAGTTGAAGGACTTCAGCTCGCGCCTTACCGAGAACGAGCTGTTGCACGAGGGGTTGAAGCACCAGTACCAGCACATTCCGGTCGACGCCCCGCCGATGGCGATCCTCTCGGCCACCTTGAGCAACCTGGCGTGTTTCCACCCGCAGTTTCTCGCCCTGGAAGATCCCGAATCGTTCATCGAGGCTGCCGCGCGTCTAATCAGCAAGGTGCGCACGATCGCGGCGTTCTCGTACCGGCGGTCGCGAGGCATGCCCTTCGTCTACCCCGACCCACACCTGCGGTACTGCGCGAACTTCCTGCACATGATGTTCTCGATCCCGTACAAGCAGTACATCGTGACGCGCGAGATCGAGGACGCGCTGAACCTCGTGCTGATCTTGCACGCCGATCACGAGCAGAACTGTAGCACGGCGACCGTGCGGACCGTGGGGTCGGCTCGGGCGAATCTCTTCGCATCGTGCGCGGCCGGGGTGTGCGCCCTGTGGGGCCCTCTCCACGGCGGGGCGAACGTCGAGGTGATCGAGATGCTCGAACGGATCCACCGCGGCGGCATGACCCCCGAAGAGTGCCTCCGCCTGGCCAAGGACAAGACCAACCCCTTCCGCCTGTATGGCTTCGGGCACCGGGTGTACAAGAATTACGATCCCCGGGCGCGGATCTTGAAGGACGCCAGCGAAAAGGTCTTCGCCACCCTCAACCGCCACGACCCGCTCTTGGACATTGCCCGAAAGCTCGAAGAACTCGCGCTGGCCGACCCCTACTTTGTCGATCGCCGGCTGTATCCCAACGTCGATTTCTACAGCGGGATTCTGCTGCGCGCGATGGGCATCCCCACGAACATGTTCACCGTGCTGTTCGCGATTGGCCGGCTGCCCGGCTGGATCGCCCAATGGCGCGAGCAGCACGACGACCCGACGAGCAAGATCATCCGCCCGCGCCAAATCTACGTCGGCCCGCCGAAGACCGACTACGTGCCGATGGAGCGGCGGTCGTTGTGAAGCAACCCTAGGGGCGACCCTCCCATGAAGTCCCTCCATGCCGCGTTCGTGTTTCCTGCCGCAGTGCTCTGTCTGGCGGCCTCGTTGCCTTGCCGGGCAGCCGAGTCTGGTCCAGCGCCGCCCTGGAAGGGGCAGTACAAGATCAAGCCCACGGAGACCGGCCGCCTGACCGAGGCCGACGTGGTCGGCCCGGACGGCGTCGTGTACCCCAACTGGACGAAGACCGGCGTTCAGGGCGGCATTCCGCGGGTCGCCGTGGCCGCCACGATCGAGCACTCCGGCGGTCGCGCCGACGACGGCAACGACGACTCGGCCGCGCTCGAGCGGGCCTGCCGGGCCGTGGGCGAGAAGGGAGGCGGGGCCGTGCTCTTGGGCGAGGGCGTCTATCATCTCGACCGGCCGGTCGCCGTGCGCCACGACCGCGTGGTGATTCGCGGCCGCGGCGCCGCCAAGACCCGGCTCGTCTTCCGCTACGCTTTGCCCGAAAGCGGCATCGCCTTCCCCGGCCTGGAGCCCGGAAGTCGCATTGGACGCAACTCGCAGATCGACCTCCATTGCCGCCCGGCCAGGCTGGCGACCATGACCATCGAGGTGGATGGCCAGATGGTTCACCAGTGGACGCGGGGGGAGCACTCGGGCAACACCTTTGCCACGAGCGTGACGGGCAGAGCGATCGTGGGCCGCGTGCGCGACGGCCGGCACACGCTTTGCGGCACGGCCCGCTACCAGGACGGCACGACGCTTCGCACCGAGATCCCCGTGCGGGTCGACTCGACGTATAGCGATCCCCGCCCTGCCGCCGATTTCCGCGCCGCGATCGTGTTTGCCGGCCAGGGCTACTCGGGCCCGCCCGTCCAACTCGCGCGCGACGGACGCCGCGGCGAGCGGACCCTGACGCTCGAGGGCGGCGCCGGCCTGGCCCCCGGCGACCGCATCCACATCGAGGCCCCGGCCACCAAACGCTGGAACGCCCTGGTGCAGAACGCCTGCAAGTGGGGGCGGTACCGGCAGTACCAACTCCAGGTCGAGAAGGTCGAGGGGAACAAGGTCACCGTGAGCCAGCCACTGCGCATCGACTTTCCCACGATCGACGGGTCGTTTGTGCGCAAGATCGTGCCCATCCAGGGCTGCGGCGTGGAAGACCTGTCCATCGAGCAGACCGAGAACCTGTGGATCACCAGCGTCTTGTTCAGCAACGCCTGGAACTGCTGGGCGCGGGGCGTCACGGTGAAGAAGTGCGGCCGGTTCCCGGTGTACGGCTCGAACGCCAAGTGGTGCGAGATTCGCGACTGCGTGTTCGACGACGCCTGGTTCAAGGGGGGCGGGGGCACGGCCTACGCCGGCTGGGACGGTTGCTGCGACTGCCTCATGGAGAACGTCGAGACCTTCAAGCTGCGGCACGCGCCGCTCTTCCAGTGGGCGGCCAGCGGCAACGTGATCCGCAAGAGCGTCTTCCACGAGAGCGACGCCCAATGGCACGCCGGCTGGACCCACGAGAACCTCATCGAACAGTGCGTCGTCGAGTCGGCCGTGGGACACGGCGGCTACGGCTTCGGCATGTGGGCCTCGCCCCCGGAAGACACGGCCCACGGCCCTAACGGACCCCGCAACGTGGTCTACCATTGCGACATCCGCTCGCCCAAGACCGGCCTGTGGATGGGCGGCATGAACGAGAACTGGCTGATCCTCTACAACCGCTTCCGGGTCGAGAAGGGTAGCGGCGTCTCGGCCAAGACGGCAAGCTTCGACCACATCCTGCGCGGCAACGTCTTCGTGCTGGCGGACCCCAAGGCGTCGATGGTCCACCTGGCCACCGCCGATTGCATCGGGCTGGAGATCCTCGACAACGCGCTTTACGGCGGCAACGGGCAGTTCGCCACGGGCAAGGCCAGGCCCGCCGTGCTGGCGGGGAACCGCGCCTTGCCGCTTGCCGACGCGCCCTGGCCCACGCCCGCCGTGCCGTCGATCTACGAGTGGCAGCGAAGCCGTTGACCGGTGGAAGGCTCCAGCCGCGTTTACGCCGGGTGCCAACGGCGTGTGGCCAGTGGCGAACCGTAGCGTGCTTGCACGCAGGGCATGGGTTGCAGTTTGCGCACGTCGACAAGGCTTGCTGGTGGCGATGGAGGCGACGCTGTTGGGCCAGGGGCTGAATACCTCTTGGGCCACGGTCCGGGAGGCCCTCGCCACGCATCAGGTGGTCACCATCGCGTTGCCGACCGAGGGAGGCTAGGTCCTTCGCATTCGCCAAGGGACCACCGCAGAGCGAGAGCACCAGGAACTCTACCGGTTATTGAGGGTCCCGGAGGAAATCATCCGTCCCCGACGTAACCGTTCACACCCCGGGGGCGTTTTTTTGACAAATTGATCTGGACTCGAATGCCGGTCTTGTGGCACAACAGGGGGCATGGAGCCGGTCGTCACGGAAGAAATCATCGCCCGCCAGCCCCCGGAAGCCCAGGCCGTCATCCGCCTGCTCTTGGCGAGGATCGCTGAGTTGGAGGCGGAGAACGCAAAACTGAGGATGCGGGTCGCGGAGTTGGAGGCGAAGGTCGACGAACTCCAGCGGCAGGCGAAAGGCACGACGCCGCAGAACTCCTCGCTGCCGCCCAGTTCGCAGCATCCGCACGCCCGGCCGCAGCGGCCGGAGCCGAAGTCCAAGAAGCAACGTGGCGGGCAGCCGGGCCACGCCAAGCACCAGCGGCCGCTGATTCCGACGGACCAGTGCAACCACGTGGAACCGTGCAAGCCCGAGCAGTGTCGGCGTTGTGGGGCGAAGCTCTCGGGCAGCGACCCCGAGCCGCTGCGGCACCAGGTGTGGGAATTGCCGGAGATCAAGCCGATCGTGACCGAATACCAGCGGCATCGGCTGACCTGTCCGGCCTGCGGAGAAACGACCACAGGGAAGTTGCCGCCGGGCGTGCCGGAGGGCCAATCGGGGCCGCGGCTGATGGCCTTGACGGCGCTGTTGATGGCCTACTATCGTCAGAGCAAGCGGCGGACGGCGGAGTTCCTCGGCACGCTCTTGGGTCAGCCCTGCTCGGCGGGGCTGACGGTAAAGATCGAGAACCAGGTGACAGCGGCGGTGCGGCCGTCGTATGAGGCGTTGGCCGCCGAACTGCCGAAGCAAACGCAGTTGAACATCGACGAGACGCCCACCAAGGAACAGAACGGCAAGGCGTGGCTGTGGACGTTCTTGCGTCACGAAGGAGTCGAACCCACGAACCATGCGGGCGAGCGGTCGTTGCGTCATGCGGTGATTTGGCGGAAGCTATCGTTTGGGACGCAAAGCGCCAGCGGCAGTCGGTTCGTCGAGACCATGCTGACGGTGATCGAGAC
>JANLFZ010000348.1:0-3746 GCA_024653385.1 Thermoguttaceae bacterium
GATTGTTCGGGATACCACCGGCCCAGCGGCACGCCCGCAAGAATACCCTGTTCGAGGGCCGATTCCAGGCGGCGAGCCACCTCGCCGTCGGCGACGCGGACGACGAACTCCTTGAACGTGGGCCGGTCGAACGCCAGTTGCAGTCCAGGTTGCCGGGCAATCCGGTCCCGAGCGTATCGCGCCTTCTGGAGACACAGCTCGGCCACCGAACGCAGCCCATGCGGCCCCATCGCGGCCAGGTACACCGCCGCGCGAAGGGCCAAGAGTCCCTGGTTCGTGCAGATGTTGCTCGTGGCCTTCTCGCGGCGGATGTGCTGTTCGCGGGTCTGGAGCGTCAAGACCCAGCATCGTCTCCCGTGGCGGTCGACGGTCTGGCCGACGAGCCGGCCGGGCAGGCGGCGAAGGAACCGCTCGCGGCACGCGAGGATGCCCAGGTACGGTCCGCCGAAGGCCATCGGATTGCCCAGCGACTGCCCTTCCGCCACCACGAGATCGGCCCCGTAGTCGCCCGGCCGGGTCAACAGACCCAGGCTGATCGGATCGACCGCGACGACCAACAGCGCGCCGGCCCGGTGGGCGATCTCGCCCAGGGCCCGCACCTCTTCGAGACATCCGAAGAAATTCGGGTGCTGGACGAACACGCAGGCCGTCTGGTCGTCGACGGCCTCGGCCAGGTCGCTCGGCGCGACGGTCCCCAGCGGCGTCTTCACCACCGCCAGTTGCGCCGGCAGGTTCGCCAGGTACGTGCTCAGCACCTCGCGATACTCCGGATGAACGCTCGCGGCGGTGACGATCTTGCCCTGGCGACCGGTCGCCTCGATCGCCATGAGCACGGCCTCGGCCGCGGCGCTGGCGCCGTCGTACATGCTGGCGTTCGAGACGTCCATGCCCGTCAACTGGGTCACCAACGTCTGGTACTCGAAGATCGCCTGGAGCGTGCCCTGGCTGGCCTCGGGTTGATAGGGCGTGTAGGCGGTGTAGAACTCGCTCCGCGCGGCGACGAAATCCACGACCGCCGGAATGAAGTGGTCGTAGCTGCCGCCCCCCAGAAAGCAGGCAGTGCCGCCGGCCGGCAAGTTGCGGCGCGCCAGTCCGGTCATGTGCTCCGAGAGCGCCAGCTCGCCAAGCGCCGGCGGGAGATCCAGAAGTCGGCCCAGCCGAAGTTCGGCGGGCACCATCGCGAACAGCTCGTCGATCGTCGACACGCCGATCGTGTCGAGCATCGCGCGCTGGTCCTCGGGGGTATTCGGAATGTACGGCATGTCGGTACACCGAAGGCGGAAGGCGGCCACCGGGCCGGGTGCGGGCTACGCGTCCTTCATCTCCTGCTCGCACTGCCGCTGGTAGGCCGCGTAGTCCATTAGCTTCGTCAACCCCGATTCGTCGGTGATTCGGACCTTGATCAACCAGCCCTTCTCGTACGGGTCGTCGGCCAGGTGCTCGAGGTCCTTGGCCACCGCCGAATTGACGGCCACGATTTCGCCGTCGACCGGGCTGTACAGGTCGCTGACGGCCTTGACCGACTCGATCTCCCCGAACCGCCGGCCGGCCTGCACCCGCTGGCCGACCTGGGGCAGCTCGATGAACACCAGGTCGGTCAGGGCCTCCAGCGCGAACGAGGAAATGCCCACGGTGCCGATCTTCGCGCCCGACGGGTCCGTGGCGACGTGAATCCACTCGTGGGTGGTGGTATAGAGCAGTTCTTCGGGCTTCACGGCGTGGTTCCTTTCGAACGACGGCGATAGAAGGGGAGCTTGACCACGCAGGCCGGTTCCCGCCGGCCGCGGATGTCGACGCTCAGTTCGGTTCCAGGTTCTGCCCGGTCGGGCCGCACGTACGCCATGGCGATCGACCGTTGCAGGCTGGGCGAGAAGGTGCCGCTGGTCACCCAGCCGACGCGTTCGTCGCCGGCCAGCACCGGCGACCGCTCCCGCGCGATCCGCCGGCCGGAAAGCTCCAGGCCCACCCGCTTCCACCGGACGGGCTCATTCTGGAGGCGCACCAGCGCCTCGCGCCCGGGGAAATCGACCCCTGTCAGGTAGCAGGCGTACCCCAGCCCGGCCTGGAACGGATCGACGTCTTCGCCCAACTCGTGGCCGTACAGCGGCATGCCGGCTTCCAGGCGGAGGGTGTCGCGCGCGCCCAATCCCGTGGGCACGATCCCGAAAGGTTTGCCTTGCTCGAGGATCGCCTCCCAGACCCCGGTCGCGATTCCTGCCCCCACGCTGAGTTCGAAACCGTCCTCCCCCGTATAACCCGTCCGGCTGATGATGCCGCCCTGGCGCCGGGCGGCCGGGTGGAGGATGCGCACCAACGCGCCGTTGTAGTACTTCATGGTGTCCAAATCGACATCGACCAGCGGTTGCAGCACCTCGACCGCATTGGGCCCTTGGATGGCGAACATGGCCCAAAGCCGCGTGACGTCGGTCCAGAGGACCTCTTTGCCTCGGACACCGGCCCGCTCGGGCGGGAGATGGCGATGCGTCCATTGGACGATCTTTTCCCGATTCGAGGCATTGACCACCACAAGATAGAACGGTTGGCCCATCTCGTTGTGGTAGTACCCGGTCAACACGTCGTCGAGGATTCCCCCTTGCTCGTTGGTCACCAGGGAATATCGGATCTGCCCCAGTTTGATTTCGCCGATCCGGCGCGTCAGCAGGGCGGCCAGGAACTCCTCGGCTCCCGGCCCTTCGAACCGCAAGCGGCCCATGTGCGAGATGTCGACGATGCCGCACGAGCGTCGCGTGGCCAGATGTTCCTCCGTGATCGAGCGGTACTGAAGGGGCATCGCCCACCCGGCGAAATCCACCATGCGCGCTCCGTGCGCGACGTGCCATTCGTACAGGGGCGTCCAAAGCAAGGCCGGTGTCATCGTCCATCATCTCCCCGAACCCATCCCCGCGGCCTGCACCGGCTCGTGCGAGCAAGGGCGGGAACCTATTGTAACCGACGGCGACGTTCTGCCCAGGGGGCCGGGCACCGCCGAGAATTCCCTCGGGCCGCCGGCCGTCTCGCCAGGGTGGCTACATCGACAAAACGCGCCGGAGATGGTCCGCTTCGTCGACCGATTGCACCATGATGTAGAGGTACAATCCGCGCGGGTCGAGCGAATCGAGCAAGAGGCGCAGCTCGTCGGGCGTGAACGACCCGCGAAACACCAGCGGGCGACCCGCGGCCTGGATCTTGCGCAACGCCGGGATCATCCCCGCCACCGGCGGGCCGGCCGAATGCGGCTCGTAGTTCACCTGAAAACAGCGGATCTCCTCAACCTCCAAGAAAAGATCGTAGAGGAACATCGAGTTCGTGTGGAGGTGGATGAAGGCGCTGGGGAAGTGCCGGGCGACCTCGCGGTCGACGGGCTGAACGAACTCGCGGTACAATCGGGGCGAAAGCACGCCCGCCGCGTCTTCCTGAAGCCGCACGATGGGGCCGGGCGACCAGAGTTGGTACTGGGCGTCGAAGTACCCGCCGTGATACCGGGGAATGCGCGTCCATGCCTCGACAGTGATCTGGCGGAAGATCTCGCCGCAGCGGTCCAAGAGCCGCCGCATCTGGTCCGGCGACTCGACCAAGTCGACCACGCTCTGCGTGTGTCCCCGCACCAAGGCCGCGATATCGGATGGCCCGATCAGCGCGCCGTGGCTGACGGGATACCGGCCGTCGGCGCGCCGCACCAGGGCGTCGATGAAGGCCATGTACTTGGCGAACCAGGGCCCTTCGACGTCCAGGCGGAGCTGGGCCAG
>JANLFZ010000348.1:3755-6740 GCA_024653385.1 Thermoguttaceae bacterium
GACCTTGAGTTGGGACGAGCTGGCCCAGCTCAAGGTCCGTTCGACCCCCAGCACCGTGCCCGGCAGAATCCGCAACGTCGCCCCGAGCATGCCATCGAGCCACGGCACGGCTTGCGAGGGCGAGGCGCCGCGGAAGATGTCGTCGTCGAGGACCTCGCCCTCGCGAAGCAGCCACTCCTGGTCGTCGAGAAAGGCCTCCGGGTCGATCATCTCGGGCGTGAGCACGTCGTGCGATTGCCAGGCCGCGCTGGCCGAGAACTCCTGGAGGGGAAACCAGCTCTTGATCGAGAATCCGACCAAGGGGCGTTTGGTGTCGGCCCGGTCCCAGAACGCGCGGTAGCGGGCCGTCTTGGCGGGGTCATTGCCGAAAGGGTGGGTGCAAGCCATCGAGCGTAGCCTCTCAAACGGATATCGGGGGTGTGTTTCCGATCCGCAGCGAGAGCCCATTGTAAATCGACCTGCACCATCTTGGGAGTGTGGGACCGACGCGGCTGGTGTTGCACGAATCGCGGCTCGGCTAGAATAGGGGGTGTCCGTCGTTGGCGGCGCGCCGAAAGCGCTCTTGCCGGGCGCCGGCCCGCCGGTCGCTGCCAGACCGTGGCTTTCGAGGAGACCCGTCATGACCACGTTCTTGATGTTCGGCAAGTACTCGCAAGGAGCGTTCCAGGGCATCAGCCCGAAACGCACCGAGCAGGCCGTCGAGGTGATCGACAAGCTCGGGGGCGAGGTCCAGGCGATGTACGCCACGCTCGGCGAGCACGATCTGGTGCTGATCGTGAACTTTCCGGGGGTCAACGAGGCGATCAAGGCCTCGGTCGCCTTGGGGAAGATGACCGGCATCGCGTTCTCGACCGCACCTGCCGTGACCGTCGAGCAGTTCGACCAACTGGTCGAGGAGGCGTTCTGAGTCTTGAACGGACTGGCCTACAAACCATTCGCCGCGGAGGTCGTCCAGCGGCTCCGGTCGCTTTATGCCCGGCAGGCCACGGACCGCGTCTTCGCCACCTTCGAGATTCCCTCGGCTGCGTTGGCCGAATTCGCCGCGCGCTACGCGCACGGGTTTTGCGGCTATCCCGACCCGGCCGACCGAGCCCGCTTCTGGGACCGGTTCCTGGCGGAGCGGGCGCCCTTGGAAGACGACTCGATGCCGTCGGCGTATCTCAGCGAGATGGACCAGGGGCTCTACGGGGGACTTTTGGGCGGGGAGGTTCAGTTCATGGCCCACCCCGAGAACGGGTGGATCTCCTCGATGGTCGCCCCCCTCTTGGCTGATTGGTCGGAGTTCGATCGGCTCCGGTTCGACCGCGCGCACCCTTGGTTCGCCCGATATCTGAACCAACTCGGGATCTTTGCGTCCGTGGCAGAGGGCAAGTTCGGGGTAAGCCATTTCATCCTGATCGACGGGTTGAACTTCGCCTTCGAGTTGGTCGGCGCCACGAACACGTACATGAGCCTCGTCGAACACCCCGACATGATTCGCCGGACCATCGAGTTCGCGTACCAGCTCAACGTCGAGATCCAGGAGACGTTTTTCGCCCACGTCCCACCGTTCGACGGCGGCACGTTCAGCAACATGGTGCAGTGGATTCCCGGGCGGATCGTCTCGGAAAGCGTCGACCCGTTCCACATGACTTCGGTGGCGTATTTTGAGGAGTGGGGCCGCGAGCCGGTCGAACGGATCTTTGCCCGATTCGATGGCGGCGTGCTGCACCTGCACGGCAACGGCCGCCACCTGTTGGAGGCGGTCTCGACGGTTCGGGGGCTGAAGGCCGTGTTCCTGGGCGACGACAAGGGGTTCCCTCCCGCGTTCGAGGTGCTGGCGTCGTTGCGATCCCGCGCCGGCGACCTGCCGCTGGTCGTCCAGATCGGTTTCGATCGCTTCGTGAGCGCGCTTCGCCAAGGCCGACTGCCAGGTGGCGTGCTTTACCGCGTCCAGTCGGCCCCCGACGCGGCCACGGTCAACCGCGTGATGGAAGAGGTTCGGGCATATCGCGTGGGGTGACCCATGCCCTTTTCGTTCGTGTGTCCCTATTGCGGGCTCGAGACCGAGGTGGCCGACCGCTATGCCGGCCTGACGGGCCCCTGCGCCCAGTGCGGCAAGACAGTCACCGTGCCGCCCTTGCAAGAGGCGATCCGGGCGCGGTGGAAGCCCGGGGTGGGTCTGGCCCTCGCGGTCATCGTCCTGGTCCTTGCCGGCGGTGTGGCCCTTCTGGCGCTGTTCGGACGTTTTCTGCTCGAGTTGCCGCGAGCCGGACCCGACACGCGCCAGATCCAGTGCGCCAATAACCTCCGGCGCATTGGCATGGCCCTTCAGCAATACCACAATGCGTACGGCTGTTTTCCGCCGGCCGTCGTGACCGATGCGCAGGGTAACCCGATGCACAGTTGGCGCGTGGCGATCTTGCCGTACCTGGGCGAGCAGTCGCTTTCCGCGCAGTACGACGGGAAAGAGCCGTGGAACGGCCCGAACAACCGCAATCTCGCTGCGGCCGTGCCGAGCGTGTATCGGTGTCCTGCCGGGGCCTGTTCGGTCCCGGGCGAGACGAGCTACGTGATGATCGCAGGCGCCGGCGCGGTCGGAAGCGACCCCGGTAAGCCCATCTCGTTAGCCGACATCCGCGACGGCGCCTCGAACACCGTGATCGTCGTGGAGGTCGCGGGTTCGCAGATCGGGTGGACCACGCCCCGCGACCTGAAACTCGAGGATCTCTCGTTCTACCTGAACGAGGCGGGCGGCCAAGGGCCGTCGAGCACCCATGCGGCCGGCGTGAACGTCCTGCTCTGCGATGGGTCGGTGCAGGCCCTGGCGCCTTCCACGGATCCTGCGACTCTCAGCCGGTTGCTTCTTTACAGCGATGGGATGGTCATCGATTTGCGCCCGTTTGCCCAGCCGGTTCCCTGAGGCCCTGCCAAACGACCGTTCGCACTCCCGGCGGATGATATCCGGGCGACTAAGGGCCTGTAAAACTATAAATTGGGCAATCT
>JANLFZ010000033.1:0-12806 GCA_024653385.1 Thermoguttaceae bacterium
CCGGCACTTTCTGCACCGTAATCCGGGCCTCGTTTTTGACCATCGCCGCTCCGCAGACCGGCTGGGCCTGGCTTTCCGGCTCCGTAGTGATCAACGTACCGGGCGAATCCGTCATGCTGCTCCGGACATAAATGGGGGTCAAAAATTTCTTGCCAAACTCGATGGACCGGTTGTGCATCACCGCGGCCCCGGCGCTGGCCAGTTCGAGCATCTCGTCGTAGCTGATGCGCTTCATCCGCCGGGCGCTGGGGACGACGCGCGGGTCGGTGGTGTAGACGCCGTCGACGTCGGTGTAGATCTCGCACGCCGCCGCGTGGAGCGCCGCCGCCAGCGCGGCCGCCGTCGTGTCGCTGCCGCCCCGGCCCAGGGTCGTGATGTCGAACTCCGGGTTGACGCCCTGGAACCCCGCCGCAATCACGATCTTGCCCTCGTCGAGTTCCTTGCGGATGCGCGCGGCGGAAATCGACTGGATGCGGGCCTTGGTGTGCGTGCGGTCCGTGACGATGCCCATCTGGGCCCCCGTCATGCTGATCGCGTTGTGCCCCAGGGAATGGATCGCCATCGCCATCAGGGCCACGCTCACCTGCTCGCCCGTGGCCAACAGCATGTCCATCTCGCGGGCCGGCGGCTGGTCGGTGATCTGCTTGGCCAAAGCGATCAACTCGTCGGTCGTGTGGCCCATCGCGCTGACCACCGTGACGACCTGGTTCCCTTCCATCTGGGCGCGAATCGCCTTGCGGGCCGCGGCGAGGATCTTCTTGCTGTCGGCAACGCTGGTGCCGCCGAATTTCTGCACGATGATGGGCATGATCGAAGGTCCACCAAGAACCTGAAACGGATGTGACAAGCCGCCACCGGGCGGGACGCCCTCATTCCCCCCGAAGGAACGCACCCATCAGACGCCAGCCTTCGTCGAACACCTGGTCCGATCGCTCGGCCGTGGGGTCGTCGTAAGTCGTGAAGCGGTCGGGCTTGATCCCTGTGCCCGCCATGGCCCAGGGCACCAGCCCGTGGCTGTGGGTCTTCGTCCGCAGGGGGGTCGGGTGGTCCGGAGTGACTAGAATACGGTGCTGGCCGAACTCTTTCAAGGCCTCGTAAACCGGACCGACGATGTGCCGGTCGATCTGTTCCAGGGCGCGGACCTTCTCTCGGGCATTGCCCTCGTGCGAGGCCTCGTCGGTGGCTTCGACGTGGACGCATACCAGATCCACGTCGCGCAGGGCAGCGATGGCGTACCGCCCCTTGGCCGCGTAATCGGTGTCGAGATAACCCGTCGCCCCGGGTACTTCGATCCGGCGCCAACCGATCAAGGCGGCCAGTCCCCGAAGCAGATCCACCGCGGTAATCATGGCCCCCTGAACGCCGTACACCTCGGCGAATGGGGGCAATCGCGGGGTGCTACCCAGCCCCCAGAGCCAGACGTTCGTGGCCGGCAACTTGCCCGCGGCCCGCCGAGCCACGTTCACCGGGTGTTCGGCAAAGACCTCGATGCTGTCGGTCATGAGCTGGTTCAACAGGTCGCTGCCTGGTCCCCGGGGGTAACTATCGAGCACCGGCTGGTCGGTCAAGTCGTGCGGCGGAGTGGTGCGCGTGTCTCGCGAGAACGGCGCGGGACGCTCGCCGGCCCGGTACACCAACAGGTTCCGGTAGCTTACGCCCGGGTAGAACTGGATATGCTCGGACCCCAGCCGTTCGTTGAGGGCGCGGATCAACTGGGCGCCCTCGTCGCTGGAGATGTGGCCGGCCGTGAAGTCGCGCATCACCTGGTCCTCGACGGTGACCAGATTGCAGCGCACGGCCCAGTCCTCGGGCCCCAGCGTGATGCCTTGGGCAGCGGCCTCGAGCGGGGCACGCCCCGTGAAGTGCTCCAGGGGATTGTAGCCGAGCAGGCTCAGGTTGGCGGTGTCGGAGCCGGCGGGTAGCGCGGCGGGCGTATGGCACGCCCGGCCAACCATCCCGGCCGCGGCCACCGCGTCCATGGCGGGCACGTGCGCGGCTTCGAGGGGGGTCTTGCCGCCGAGCGACTCCTGGGGTTCGTCGGCGCAACCGTCGGGGATGATGATCGCGTATTTCATCGGGTCAATCCCGTACTCGCATCCGAACGCTCGTCGGATGCACGAACGGCAGGCGGTCGATGGCCGCCATGGCTTGGCTCATCGCGCCTTCCGGGGCTTTATGGGTCATAATCACCAAGGGCACGACGCCGTCGGCCTCTTCTTCGGTCTCGTGCTGGATCACCGAGGCGATCGAGATGGCATGTTTGCCGAGAATCCCGGCGATCTGGGCCAGCACGCCGGGGCTGTCTTGCACGTTGAACCGCAGGTAGTACCGGCCCGCGCTCTTGGCCGGGTCGCGCAACGTCACCGCCGCCTCGCCGCGGTCGGACCACAGTTCGAGGGCCCGAAACGTGATCGCCGCGCGCCCGACGATCGTGTCGATGAGATCGGCCACGACCGCCGAGGCGGTGGGCATCTGCCCGGCGCCCAGCCCGTGGAAGAACACCCGACCCACCGCGTCGCCGACCACGCGGATCGCGTTGTAGGCCCCGCGGACCTCGGCCAAGGGCGTGCCGTGCCGCACCAAGGTCGGCGAGACGTGCAATTCCAGGCCGTCGGAGGCCAATTCGGCGATGGCCAAGAGCTTGATGCTGTAGCCCAACTCCCTCGCATAGCGCAGGTCGGACACATCGACCGTGTCGATCCCGACCCGCGGAATGGCTTTCCAATCGACTTGGGCGCCGAACGCCAGGTGGGCGAGGATGGCCAGCTTCTGGGCCGCGTCGCTGCCGTTGACGTCCATCGCCGGGTTGGCTTCGGCGTAACCCAGGCGCTGCGCCTCGGCCACGGCGGACGAGTACTCGGCGTTGTGCTCCTCCATCTGCGTCAGGATGAAGTTGCTCGTCCCGTTGAGGATGCCGTGGATCGACAGGACCTGGTTGGCCGTCAGCGATTGCCCAATGGCCGCGATGATCGGGATCCCGCCTCCCACCGAGGCCTCGAACGCGATCGACCGCCCGAACAACTCCTGCCCGTGCTCGGCCAACAGCGCCTTGTTCGCGGTGACCACGTTCTTGCCGCTGGCCAGGAGCTTCAACACGATCGACCTGGCCGGCTCCAGACCGCCGATCAGCTCGACCGCCGCGACGATCTCCGGGTCGTTCAGGACCGTCCCCAGGTCGCTGGTAAGAAGCTCGCGCGGGACCGCGACGTTGCGGGGCCGAACCAGATCGGTGTCGACGATGCGCACCAGCTCGATGGGCCGGCCGGCATGGCGACCCAGGCGCTTCCCGCTCTCCAGGAGGATCTTCGCCACCCCCGAGCCAATGGTGCCAAACCCGATGATCGCGACTTTTGCGGCGTTCATGGCATGTGGACTTCGAGCGGAACAGACGCAGAATCTCGTTATCCTAGGGTAGCTTGCCGGGAAGCGTCAAGGCGAACGCCCCCTGCCGTGGAGTGCTAGGCAGCCTCGCGGGGCTTTGCTAGACTGATCCCGCAAGAGAGCAAGACAAGCCAACATGCCGGGCAGACACCACGCGATGGCCCCCTGGCCAGACCTGCCACGTTTCGAGAACCCCGACTATCTTTCGCAACAACTGGTCACGTACCTCGGGAACAAGCGAGCGTTCCTCGGTGAAATCGGGTCGGCTTTGGAACGAGTCAAACGCCGCCTCGGCAAGCCGCGCCTTCGGGTGCTCGATGCGTTCAGCGGCTCCGGCGTCGTCTCGCGCTTCTTCAAGGCGCACGCCTCGTATCTGGCAAGCAACGACATCGAAGACTACGCCGCGGTGATCGGGCGTTGCTACCTTCGCAACCCGAGCACGGTCGACCTGCGTGCCGTCGGCGCCCTCGTGGCCGACTTCAATCGGCGTGTGGAGACCGAGCCCTTCCCTCGGGGGTTCATTGAAGAACTCTACGCACCCCGGGACGAGGCCAACATCACTCGCCGGGACCGCGTGTTCTACACCAGAGCCAATGCAAGGCGACTGGACAACTACCGCCGGCTCATCGAGACGGTCCCCACCGGGGTGAAAGACCTCGTGCTCGCGCCGCTGTTGAGCGAAGCCTCGGTCCATGCCAACACGGCCGGGGTATTCAAAGGTTTCTACAAGAACCGGCGCACCGGAGTCGGACAGTTCGGAGGGACCGGCGCCGACGCCTTGACGCGCATCCTGGGCCCGATCGTCTTGGCCCCGCCGGTCTTGAGCCGTTTCGAATGCGATTACGAGGTCTTCCAGGAAGACGCCAACACGCTGGCACGCCGCGTCAAGAACCTGGATCTGGCCTATCTCGACCCGCCGTACAACCAGCACCCCTACGGCTCGAACTATTTCATGCTGAACCTGCTGGTGCGCTACCAGCGGCCTGCCCAGGTAAGCGCCGTCTCGGGAATACCCGCCGACTGGCGGCGATCGGGATACAACGCGCGGGGGCGATGCCGGGAGCTGCTGGCCGACCTGCTCGCGACGCTCGACGCGCCGTTTATCTTGATCTCCTTCAATGACGAGGGTTTCATTCGACCCGAGGAAATGCGGCGCATGCTCGAAGCCCTCGGGTCGGTGGAGGTTGTCGAGAAGAAGTACAATGCATTTCGAGGCGCAAGGAACTTCAACCATCGTCCGATTCACGTGACCGAACGGCTGTTCTTGCTCGAACGACGATAAACGCGGCGCTATTGCGGTTGCGCAATGCGCCTGGCTTGGATGAGAACTTGACTGGTTTTATTCACGCATCCCTCCTGGATCTTCGGAAGGACCTTCATGGAACCCACCGCTCTTGAGTTTTTCCGACGGGTGCTCGAGACACCCAGCCCCTCCGGCTACGAAGGCCGAATCCAACAGTTGGTCCGCGAGCACGTCGGGCGCTTCGCCGACGACGTGACGACCGACGTTCACGGCAACGTGATGGCCGTCGTCAACCGCGACGCCCCGCGGCGGGTCATGCTGGCCGGGCACTGCGACCAGATCGGGCTGGTGGTGCAGTACATCGACGCCGAGGGGTTCGTCTACGTTCAGGCCATCGGCGGGTGGGATGTGCAGATGCTCGTCGGCCAACGCATGACCGTCTGGACCGACCGGGGGCCGGTCGCCGGGGTCATCGGCCGCAAGCCCATCCACCTCTTGACCGAGGACGAGCGCAAGCAGGTGCCCAAGCTCAAGGACCTTTGGCTGGATATCGGCGCGGCCAACCGCGACGAGGCCGAGAAGCTCGTGCGCGTCGGCGACCCCGTGACGGTCGAGCTGGGTTATCGCGAGCTGCGCAACGGCCGGGCCGCCTCGCCCGCCATGGACGACAAATGCGGCATGTGGGTGGTCCTCGAGGCCCTCCGGCGGATCGACCGGGCAAGGCTTTGCTGGGCCGTGTATGCCGTCTCGACGGTCCAGGAGGAAGTCGGCCTGCGCGGGGCCCGCACCAGTGCCTTCGGCATCGACCCGCACGTGGGCGTGGCCGTCGATGTGACCCACGCCACCGATTGCCCGACCATCGAAAAAAAGGAAGAAGGCGACATCGCCCTGGGCCGCGGGCCGGTGGTCTACCGCGGCCCGAACATGAACCCCAAGGTCGTCCAACGCCTGCTCGACGTCGCCCGAGACCGCAAAATCGCGATCCAGGTGGCCGCCAGCGGCAAGGCCACGGGGACCGACGCGAACTCGATCCAGGTGAACCGGGCGGGCGTGGCCACGGGCCTGGTCAGCATCCCGAACCGCTACATGCACAGCCCGGTCGAAATGATCGCCCTGGACGACCTCGACCACGCGGCCGACCTCTTGGCCGGTTTCTGCGAGTCGCTCGGTCCCGACGACGATTTCGTGCCCTGACCGGCCCTACTCGGCGGCCTTCGCGCCGCCAAGGACCTGCTGGTACAGCTTGCCGACCGCCGTCGCGTCGACCGTGCCGTCCCAGACCGCCACGGCATAGCCCAGCTCCATCGGCTTGACTGATTCGATGACCAGCGGCTCCTTGTTCAGGTTCAACGTGGCCGCGAGGTAGGCGAACCCTTGGTCCATGGTGAACCACCTGGCCGGATGGCGCGGGTTGCCGGGCAGGTCGAACATGGCGACGGTCACCGGCTTGCCGTCGGCGTTGGCGGCGTAGGCGCACCAGGCCGAGCGGGCGTCGTTCGTGCCGGCGACGCCCGTCTTGCCGTCGGCGTTGAAAAAGCGGCCACCCTGGTCCATCGACGCAACGAACCGCATCCCCAGGCCGAAGTACGGCGAACCCGACAGCGTGACGCTCGCTTTCCCCTTGGGGGCTTCGAGCTTCGCGCGCCACACGACGAGCGTGGCCGGGCCCTCGGGCAATCGGCCCGCCTGAACCGTGCGGCGCTCGTTCAGCAGGACCTTGCCGTCGGGAGCGGTCCACTCCAACTCTTGGACGACAACCCCCGAGGTCAAATCGTCGAGCTTCTTGACCGGCGTGCGCCCGCCGCGGGCCTCGGGCCGGGCTCCGCAATCCATCTGTTTGCCGCACTGGGGGGTCTCGGACCAGAAGTCGACCCCGTCGACCGCCACGGCGAACATCAGCCCGTGGTGGTGCTTGTGGTCGGCCGGCGAGTCGCGGAGCACATTGACCCCGGCCGGCGAGAAGAGGCTGTGCACGTAGGGCTTGCCCGGGTTCGGGGCGGTCTGGTAACGCAAAAGCGGCTCCTTGCCCCAGAGGACCGTGATCGAACTCGGCTCCTGGTTGACGTGGATGCCGTCTTGGGCCAAGGCCGAGACGGCCGGCGCCAGAAGCGCCACGGCGGCAACGGCGACGATGCGGGTCGGAACGAACATGTTGATGGGCTCCTCGGATCCTACTTCGACAGCATCTTGATGCACACCGGCCGGGGCACCTCGACCGGCTCGCCGATCGGTTCGAGTCGGCCGGTCTTGGCGTCAATGCGGAAGACCGCCACGTTGCTGGTGTCCTGGTTGGCGGCCAGCAGGTAGCGGCCGGTCGGATCGAGGGCGAAGTTGCGCGGGGTCTTACCCCGGGTCGATGCGTGGCCCAGCGCGCGGAGCGTGCCGTCGGCGTTGATCGCGAAGATCGCGATGCTGTCGTGCCCGCGATTCGAGCCATACAGGAACTTGCCCGACGGGTGGACATGCACGTCGGCTGTCGTGTTCGAGCCCGAGAAGTCCTTGGGCAGGGTCGAGACCGAACCGAGCGTGGTGAGTCGGCCGCTGGGAGCGTCGTAGGCCATGGCGGTGACCGTCGAATCGAGTTCGTTGATCACGTAGGCGAAGCGTCCGTTGGGATGGAAGTCGAAGTGCCGCGGCCCGGCCCCGGGCGCGACCTCGACCCAGGCGCGGCTTGCGCCGAACGATCCGGCCTGGGTCGAGGTCGCGCCCGGGGCCGGGCCGCGGCACTTCGACCCAGGCCGGATCGTTCGGCGCAAGCCGCGCCTGGGCCGCATCGACGCGGTAGATGAACACCTTGTCGACGCCCAAGTCGGGGGCGAAAGCGAACCTGGCCGCGGGGTCGAGGTTGATCGAGTGGGCATGGGGTCCCTCTTGCCGTCGCGCATTGGGGCCCTTGCCCTGATGCTGGATCACGCTGGCCGGTTCGCCCAGCCGGCCGTCGTCGCCGATGGGCAGCGAGGCCACGGTCCCGGCGCTGTAGTTGGCCACCAGCAGGCATTTGCCGCCGGGATGGACCGTAACGTGGCACGGCCCTGTGCCGC
Source organism: Thermoguttaceae bacterium (assembly GCA_024653385.1). Classification (GTDB taxonomy): domain Bacteria; phylum Planctomycetota; class Planctomycetia; order Pirellulales; family Thermoguttaceae; genus JANLFZ01. The sequence continues at coordinate 7,666 of JANLFZ010000033.1, forward strand.
CCGACGGCTGTTGGTTCAAGAGCGTCAGTTTGCCCGACGCCTCGATGGCGAAGGCGTTCACCGCGCCGGTCTTCTTTCCTTGGAACTCGCCGATCTCGCCCACGGCGTACAGGAATCGCCGGTTGGGGTGGATGGCCAGAAACGAGGGCCGGGTTGTCGCGGCGGCCAGTTCGATCGAGTCGAGCCGACCGGTCGCCAGGTCGAATTGCCCGACGTAGATGCCCTTGCTCTTCCCGTCGGTGTAGGTGCCGAAGTACACGCGCAGCGTCTGCGGCTTGGACGGTTTCTCGCGTGGGGCGGCCGGCGCGGTCGCCACGAGTGCCAACGACAGCATGAGGGCGCCGAGCGTCCTCCAAGAGTTCCGCGTCATGGAAGCGTCTCCGAGGTTTTCCGATGTCTGCAAGTATGACGCCCGGCCCGCGCGCCGGCAAGCGGCGCGGGCATCCGGGCGTAATCGTTCGCGGGGACCGCGCCCATTGTCGCGGCGAAGCCCGCGAGAATAAAACTGTCCCCCTCGGGCTTGAAGGGAACAGGCACGTCTTTCGGCCCCTTACGGTCGACTCGGCACGTCGCCCGGCGCGAGGGCTATCGACCGTTTGCCCTGCGCGGTCTGGAGGACCAGCGCCGGCGTCTTGTCGGCCGCCGACGGTTCCAGTCGGACCTCGCGCAGAGGGTTTTGCGTCCGGACCGGCTCGAATACGGCGACGAACCTCGCCGCCGGCGCGCGCCGTCGAAGCACCAGCATGGGCATGGTGGCTTCCGGCCGGTTGGTCAGCCCGTCGGCGAGGATCACCTCCGTGGCCGCGCCGTCCCAGGGGACAATCCACAGACGCAAGCGGTCCTCTTTCGAGGCGAAGGTCATCGTGAACCGGTCGCTTGCGCCGGCCCCGCGCCGCACTCGGACGTGCTGGTATCCGCACGAGGAACCGAGCGGGCCGGCACGTTCGGCCAGCGGCAGCGACGTGTCTTCCAAGGTCCCGTCGATGTGGAGCACGTAGTCGATCTGCCGCGGCGTCGCGGCGGCGCCGGCCGTGGGAAAGGCCGCCAGATCGTCCACGACGCAATGCTCGCTGAGCCGCACGGCCCGGCGAAGCGTCATGCCCTCGTAGGCGCTGGTGCAAACGGCCTCGGCCAGTTTCTCGCGGGGCTCGAACCGCCGGAGCGTGCCGAGGACCTTGTCCCGGGCCGAGTCGGTCGGCCATTGGGCATCGCGCTTGCCGGCCGGACGCTGTGAGATCCCGTCGATCACCACGGTGTTGTGGCTGACCGTGTGGGCCGTCCACTGCGCCTTCCAGGACGACTCGTAGGGCATGCTGCCGAAATCGGGAAACCACTGCCGGCCCTGGGCGTACAGCACGAGGTTCAACTTGTCGGGATGCCCGTGCCCACCCCCGTGCGGACCGTAGCTCAACGAGACCGCCGTGGAGTCGGGCGCGGCGTTGAAGTCGCCCTCGGCCTCGCGCAACACGGCGACGCCGCTGGCGGGGAACAACGAACAACCCCGCTCGTGCCTTCCCGAGTTGGCAAACCTCCCTTCGGCCAGCGGAAGCGCCCCGGGGACGTCGGCGCCGGGCAGGTCGTAGATTAGCCAGGGCCAGTCGGGCACGTGGCGGTACTCGGTCGGTCGGGTCGCCACGACCTGGCCATCGCACAGCAGGCGCGTCTCGGCCCCCCGGACTTCCAGGCGGAACCGGTACGGGCGATTGACCTCGGGGCAGTGCCCCGCCAAGGCCAACGCGCTACGGTACTCGGGATGGTCCGCCAGCACGCGGAACACCACCCAGGCGCGGTCCTGGGGCCCCGACTCGGCCAGCCGGGTCATCGTCCACTCGAACACGAAGTCCTCGCGGTCGGCATCGTTGAGGAGGTACCGGTCGGGCTGGCTGGCGCCGCCATCGTGGGCGACCACGGCCGCGCCGCGCACCTCGTAGGTCGGGTCGCGGCGGTCCCAGCGGACCGGCTGACCATCCAGCCGCGGATCCTCGTACCGGTACTGGTAGCGATAGTAGTGGAGCAACCCGACGCGGCCGCGGCGCACCGGCCCGGCCAGGACCGGCACGTCGCGCCGCAAGAGCCACGCCAAGCGCGGGTCGCGGTAGCGATGGTAGCCGACCAGGCACGTCCAATCGCCCCGAAGCGGTCCCCGGTCGCTGTCGCCCAAGGCCGGATGGGTCAGATCGGGAAACGCAAGGTAGAACGGGGCCTCGAACAACAGGCGCAACGACTTCGGCGCGTCGGTCGTGTCGGTGACATAGTGGGCGTCCTCGTCGCGCGATCGGTCGTTGGGGACGGCCATCGCGTACGCATCGATGCCGCAGTGCTGGAGCGCCTCGGTCAGAGGCAGTAGCGCCGTCATCACGAACCGGTGGTAGCCCGCCGATCGCTCCCAGAACAGGCCGTCGTCGCGCACGTCGTGGGCCACCAGATGCCGCAGGCCGTAGGGGCTCTCGAGGGCGTACTCGACCAGCGCGCGGTCCCGGATGGCCAATCCCACCAGCCCCACGGCCGCCAGGTGCCATGCCTGGAAGTTGTAGCAACGGTAATGCAAGTCGGCGATCCGGCGGTCGCGCTGGAAGTCGTCGATCTTGAAGCACCCGGCCGCGGTGCGCAACAGGTCGGTCTCGACGCGCCGCTTCTGCGCCTCGGTGAAGGTTCCGCTGCCGGCCACGAGGTCGTACGCCCGGACCACCGACACCAGCCACATCGCCTCGTAGAGCGACGACTGGCTGAACACGCGGCAACGCTGGTTGGTCAGCGGCAGTCGCGGGTAGAGGTCGGCATAGGCCAGAAGCCCGTCGCGGACCCACTCGGCGTAGCGCCGTTCGCCCGAGAAGGCGTAGCCCAGCCCCACGGCATGGAGATGGTCGGCGACTTGCCAGTGCCGGGTGTCGCCCTTGTCGGGCAACTTGCCCAACGGCTTGGCGGCAAGCTCGGCGGCGCGCTGGAGACACTGGTTCAGGGATTGCTTGGCCCAGAGTTCGCGGGCTGCGCGATCCTTGGCCCGGGCCACATCCTGCGGCGTGAGGGTCAAGTAGGGGTGCTCGGCGGGGAACCGCAGCCCGCTCGTCGCCGCCGGCTCTGCCCCGCCGGCGTTCTCCCCGGCCAAGACGCACCGCCATGGAGCCGAAACGACCACCGCAAGGACAAGCGGCCACGCCACGCTCTGGAGCGACGAGCGGCCTTGGGCTTGCCGGGCCGGCCTCTCCGGATGGCGCGAACGACGATCTTGGCCAAACATGCTTCACCCCAAATCCGCGGTTCAAAGCGACAACACGTACGCGATCAGATCGTCCAGTTCCTCAGGCGTGAGATCCTTGGTATTGCCGTGGCGGTCGCCGCCGTGCTTGACCAGCGCGTCGCGCATCGTGGCGGCGCGGCCGTCGTGATAATAAGGGGCCGTCCGGTACGCCTCGATCAGCGTGGGCGTATCGTACTTGCCATCCGGTTCCAGCGGCGTGACGATGCCCACGTTGTGCTGCTTCAAGTCGGTGAAATACGGGGCCGGGTGGCAGCCCGCGCACTTGGCCTTCCCCTCGAACACCGCCTTGCCCCGAGCGGCCGCCGCGGCAAACTGGGGCAGGTTGGGGTTCCGCTCGGGCACCAGCGACGAGGCGTAGGCCACCAGGTCGTCGACGTCGTTCGATTCGGGCACGATGAGGTGGCTGCCGACGACGCCCGTGCGCATGCACTCGCGCGGATCGGGCCGCATCGCGCGGCGGTTGTGCGGCGAGGTCTGGTGCATGAGCACCAGGCTGATCACGTCCTTGCCGTTGCCGATGCCGTCTCGCATGAAATCCCAGGGCAGCCCGTCCACGCGACCGTCCGGGTGACACGACGCGCAACTGTGCCACCGCTGGAAGCACTTCGTCGCGTCGTGAAAGTACATCTCACCGCGCCGGGCGGCATCGGCCGGCGCCTGCGGTCCCACGGCGAGCGTACCGAGCAGCTTGCCCGACGACGCCTCGAGCACCCCCACCGTGCCCGAGAAATAGTTCGCCACGTAGAGTTTCTGGCCGTCGGGGGCCAGGGCCAGCCCGCGCGGGCCGTTGCCGCCGCTCGGCGCACGGCGGATCGCCCCGGCGATGTACAAGGCCGTCAGGTCGTTGGCCAGCTTCGAGACCAGCTTGCGGTCCTGGCGGATCCGCACCCAGATGTTGTCGCGGTTGCCGTCCTTGAGTTTCGCCAGATCGTCGGGCACCTTTCCTTCGAGCAGCTCGTGGACCTTGCCGATCTCGACGATCGACACCTCGTGCGTGCCCGCGTGGCTGACCCACAACCGCTTGCCGTCGGCCGAGACGACGACCGCCCACGGGTCGGCCGAGCCGCCGGTCAGATCGTCCAACAGCACGGTGGTCAACAGGCTGTTGGAAGACAGGTCGAGAATGCTCAGCGCGTAGGTGTGGACCCAACCGCGGTCCAACTGGGTGATCGGCAGGTTGAAGCGTCCCAAGGCGTGGGTGACGTAGGCCCAGCGCCCGTCGGGACTGGCGGCAACCCCGGTGACGACGGTCGAACCGGTCGGCAGGCGCACGCGGGCTTTTTCCGCCATCGCGGCCGCGTCGAGCACGCTGACCTCGGCGCCCAGGGCCGAGTCGGTCCCCGCGCCGACCGGAAGCATGTTGGCCACGACCACCCGGGCAAGATCGGGCGTCACCGCGGCGAACGCGGGCTCGCGCACGACCGGCACGCGCTTCAGCTCCTTGCCCGCGGCCAGATCGACGACCGAAACCGTGTGGTCGCCCCGGTTGCAGGCGTAGAGGCGGTTGGCTTTCTCCGCCAGCGCAAGGGCGACCGGCCACGGCCCCACCGCGATCCGCCGCGCCACGGCCCCTTGAGCCGTGTCGATCACCGCCACCGCGTGGGCATTGCGCTCGGCCACGAACAGGGTCTTGCCGTCGGCCGAGAAGACCAGCCCGCGCGGCTCGCCGGGCACGGCGATCTCGCCGTGGGGCTTGCCCGACGCCAGGTCGATCACCACGACGCAGCCGGCCGTGGCGTCGGATGCACAAAGCGTCTTGCCGTCGGGGGCGACGGCCACGGCAATCGGCGAGCGGTACACCGGCGCCGCGCCGCCGGCCGAAACGGTTTCCAGCAGCCTGTCCGCTTCCTCCACGCTCAGCTTGCCCTCGCGGAGCATCTCG
>JANLFZ010000033.1:12816-22616 GCA_024653385.1 Thermoguttaceae bacterium
GCCAAGGCCCCGAGCGAACTTCGGAACACATGCTTCATCCGCGCACTCCTCTTTTCACCGGGCGAAATCGGCCTCCAGATTACGCCAGCCCCGCGCGCCCGTAAAGCCCTCCGTAACCGTTCACGGGGACGGTCCCCTTCGGGCGTCCAGGCGACAGGCACGTTTTCGGCCCGCAAGGGGCCGAAAACCGAGCCTGCCCCCAACCTGTCACCGGTTCCCCTGCGCGGAGTCCGCGATCCGGATTCGCACTTGCCCGGCCGCCGGAAGCTTGCGAGACTATAGAGAAAGACGGTCTATGGGATTCCTTGTCGCACTCGGATCTTCGTCGAGCGGGCGCCGTTGGGCGCCGAGGCGCTGGTGCCTGGCCGCCACGGTTCTCGTCGTGCTGACGGCCGCGGCCGTTTGCGGCGCCTTGGTGTGGCGCGAGCGAAAGCCGGATCGTCGTTTCGCTCGCGCCCTGGCGGCGATCGAGGTGGGGGACTGGAACGCGCTAGCGCGCGAGATCGACGCGCTGGAGGCGTCCCCCGGGTTCGAGCCGCACGCGCACTTCCTGCGCGGCGTGCTCCGGCTGGAGGCGGGAAAGTACTATGCGGCGCTTGAGGAGTTCGGGCACGCGGTGGACCATCCCGAACTGCGTGTCCGCACGCTGACGCTGTCGGGCAGGGCGCTGTATCAGGTGCGGGAGCTGGGGCCGGCGATCCGGCTCTTGAGCCAGGCCGTCCAGATCGAGCCCGACGCGGTCGAGGCCCACCGCTGGTTGGCCTTGGCGTACTACTACCTCGGGATGACCCGGCAGGCCACGGCCCACTTGCTTCGCGTGGCCGAGTTGGCGCCCGACGATCCCCGGCCGTACCGCTTCCTGGCGATGATCGAGAAGGACCTCGAACAGTACCCGGCGGCCGTGGCTTACTACCAGGAGGCCTTCCGCCGGAAGGACCAGCACCTTTTGGATCGCCAGCAAGCGCTTGTGGAACTGGCCGAGTGCCAGATCAAGGTGCAGCAAGACGAGGCGGCCCTTGAAACCCTCGCCCAGGTGGCGCCTTCGGCCCAGCGCTGGGTTTTGGAAGCCGAGTGCCATCGGCGCGCCAACCAGAACGACCAGGCCGAGCGCCTGGTCGATCAGGCACTTGCCGAAAAGCCCGCCCATTTGCAGGGGCTGTTGCTCAAGAGCGATCTGTTGTTGGCGCGGGGGGAGGTGCGGGCGGCGGTCGAGTGGGCCCGGCGCGCGGTGACGGCCTATCCCAAGGACTACACCGCCTGCTCGAAGCTGATGCAAGCGTACCGCCGGCTGGGCGACGAGGCCCGGGTGAAGGAACTGGCCGCGACGGCCGACGAACTGAAGCGTCTGCGCACCGAGTTCGCGCAGCTGCGCGAACTCGGTGCGCAGACGCTTCACGAGACGGCGGCGGCCGAGCCGAGCAATGCCGACGTGCGGTGTCGTTTGGGAGTGCTGGCCCGCGCGCTGGACCGCCCCGACCTCGCCCGGGGATGGTTCGAGGCCGCCCTGGCCATCAACCCGCGGCACGACGAGGCGCGGCGGCATTTGGCCCTTGGGGGCTTGTCGGCCGACCTATCCGGCGCGCCTCCCCGACGTTGACGAGAGCAAAGCGTGTTGTCGTATGGCGCTCTTGATGCTCCGCGAAAGACCGGTTCATGTTCCTCCCGGCGCGGGGTGGATGGTCGCGGTGCTCTTGGTGCTGGGATGGGCCGGGTGTCAACGCGGGCCCGACGCGGTCCCGAGGGAGTCTCCCGTGCGCCCGGCGCAGCGGGCCGCGGCAGCCCCCGCGCCGCCCCCGCCCGAGTGCCCCATCCACTTCGTCGACGTCACCGACGAGTCGGGCATCACGTTCGTTCACACCGACGGGTCCAGCGGCCGGCATTACATCGCCGAGACGGTCACCAGCGGGCTGGCGACGTTCGACTACGACGGCGACGGGCTGGTCGACATCTACTTTCCCAACGGCGCCCCCTTGCCCGGCACCCAGACCGAGCGTCCCCCGCGCCACGCCCTGTACCGCAACCTGGGCAACATGCGGTTTCGCGACGTGACCGAGGCGGCGGGCGTGGCATGCGCCGGATATGGGTTGGGGGCCACGGTGGGCGACTTCGACAACGATGGCGACCTGGACCTCTACGTGAGCAACTTCGGCCCCAAGGTGCTCTACCGCAATAACGGCGACGGGACCTTCACCGACGTGACCCGCGCGGCGGGCGTCGCCGACGGCGAAAAACTGGGGGCCGGCGCGGCGTTCCTCGACGCCGACCGCGACGGCGACCTCGATCTCTTCGTCGCCAACTACGTCAAGTTCACCTACGAAACCCCCGTGGTCCTGTACAACCACGGGCCGGCCGAATACGTCGGCCCCAGGGCCTATCCGCCCGACCTCCACGCCTTCTTCCTCAACAACGGCGACGGCACGTTCACCGACGCCAGCGTCACCTCGGGCATCGCGAAATACCCCGGCAAGGGGATGGGCATGGTCTGCGCCGACTACGACCGCGACGGCGACACCGACATCTTCGTGCTCAACGACGTGTTCGAGAACTTCTGCTTCCAGAACGACGGCGCGGGAAAGTTTCGCGAGGTCGCGCTCTTGAACGGCTTCAAGTACAATGGAGAAGGCATGCCCCTGGGCAGCATGGGCGTCGATTGCGCCGACTACGACAACAACGGCTGGCTCGATTTCTTCCAAACCTCCTATTCCGAGCAACTGCCCGCGCTGTACCGGAACACGGGCCGCGGCTACTTCGAAGAGGTCACGGCCCAGGCGGTCCCCGGCAGTTCGCTCGTCCCGTACATCAACTGGGGCGTCAGTTTCGCCGATTTCGACAACGACGGACTCGTGGACCTGTTCGTGGCCAACGGCAACACGCAGGACAACCTCAAGGACTATTCGGCCATCGCCAGCTACGAAGCGCCCAATGCCCTCTTGCGCGGCATCGGGGGCGGCAAGTTCGCCGACGTCTCCGACGCCTGCGGCGACGGCCTGGCCCCGCGCTACAGCAGCCGCGGTTCGGCTGCCGACGACCTGGACAACGACGGCCGCGTGGACATCGTCGTGCTCAACGCCCGGAACCGGCCCACCGTCATCCGCAACGATTCGCCGCGCGCGGCGAACCATTGGTTCCAGATCGAACTGCGGGGCAACCGAAGCAACCGCGACGGCGTGGGCGCGCACGTGTACGTCACCGCGGGCGGCAAGACCCAACTCCAGGAGGTCCACAGCGGGCGCAGCTACCAAGGCCATTGCGGCTCGCGATTGCACTTCGGCCTGGGGCCCGCCGAGCGGGTCGACGCGATCGAGGTTCGCTGGATCGGCGGCCACGTCGACCGCCTCAAGGACTTCAAGGTGGACCGGCGGGTGCTGATCCTCGAGGGGGGTGTCGCCGAGTATCTCCCGGCCGGCGACTGAAACGCGAACCTACCGGCCCTTTGGCGACGGGGGCGTCGCCGCCTGGTTCTCCAACACCGTCAGGCAGGCGTCGCGCGCGCAGTTCTTGAAGGGAAGCATGTAGAAGTTGCCCATGACGATGTCCAGGTCGCCGTCCCCGTCGTAGTCTCCCACCGCGCCGCACGGGTGATAGGTCAGCCGGGTCTCAAGAGAGTACCGCTGGAACCGGCCGGGCGAAGTCTGCCTCAGCCAGACGATCGAGTCCATGGTCTCGGCGCCGGGCCAGTTCAGGTCGAAACCGGGAATGAACGCACTGGAGACCACGTCGAGTCGCCCATCGCCGTCCAGGTCGGCCACCAGCGACGTCTGAGCGCCGGGCAGATGGGTCAGCCGGTGGTACACGAACGGAAAACCACCCCGGTTCTCCAGCCAACTGACGCCGTGGTAGGGCCGCGGAAACGGCGGGAACTGCGCCGCGTCGCCGTGGTTGTAGACCACATCGAGGTCGCCATCGCCATCGAGGTCGGCCAGGCGAATACCGGTCGAGCCCCATCGGGGATGCGGCGCCTTGTACACCGTCTCGACCGAGAAACTCCCCCAGCCCCGGTTGAGGAAGGCCAGCACGTGGTCGTGCTCTTGCGATTGGAGCACAAGCACGTCGAGGTGCCCGTCGCCATTGAGATCGGCCGTGGGGACGTCGCTGGTGCCCGTGCGGTAATCGAGGGGGATCGGCTCGAAATCGGGATGGGCGTAGTCGCGGGTGCAGTTCTCGAGGTAGAGCAACATGCCCGTCGTCACGTTGCCGAAGACGCCCACGACCAGATCGAGATCGCCGTCGCCGTCGAAGTCGGCGGCCCGGACATCGTTGACCCGGCCCAGCCCGCCGATCAACACGACCGGCTCGAACACGTCGTTTCCCCGGTTGCGGAGCCAGACCACGGAGCCCCGGTCCGTGTCGACCGGCAGGAATTCGCCGAGATCGGCCACCAGCACGTCGCGGAGCCCGTCGCGGTCGAGATCGACCACGTGGAGATTGCTCGGGCATCGCACCCGGCCGATGACCCTTGCCGGTTGTGCCCGGTCCGACGGGGTCCAAAGCACCACCAGGCCCTGCCCCGCGTCGGAAAGAAGCCACTGCGCCGGGCCATCGTCGCGCAATGGGGCGCACACGACGCACGAAACCGTCGCCGGGGCGGCGATCGGCGCAAGCGACACCAGGCGCCGCGCAAAAGGATGCGGCGAGGCAGGCGCGCGAAACGCCTCGTCGGGCATGGCCAGGTAGTCGGGCGCCCGCGAGGTCCAGTACTCGATCGCCGCCTGCATGGGCGGGATCCTCTCGGGCGGTTGCGGCCGCGGCCCCCGCGCGTACCGGTACATCTGACGGATCTTCATCGGCCACATCCGCTTCGGCTCCACGTCCGGCGAGGGCAACACGTGGCAGGTCGAACAGAACACCCCGAAAACAGCCGCCGGATCGTCCACGGTGCCGGCCGGTTCCTCGACCATCGCCGCCCGGTCGCCGCCGAAAATCTCGCGGGGCAGTTCGCGCACGTTGCGCGAAAACGGCGTTCGCTCTAGCATCGCGAAGTAATCGTCGTCGTCCGGCGGCAACTCCTCCGCCTGAGTCTTCGGCAATTCGACCGGCCGGTCGAGGGGTCGGGGTTCGGGCCGTCGAGCCACCCGAGGCGCCTGCCGGTTCTCGCGCGCATTGCCGACGCGACCCCGGTGGACGACCAGAACTGCCAGGAGAACAGCCGCCGCGAACACGCTCCCCAGAATCGCCACGCGCGCCACGAGGTGCTTCCGGCTCGAAGCCGGTTCGGACGGTGGGGTCGCCGCCTCCTCCGGAAAACCCCACTCCCGCAGCGTGGGGACGCTCAAACGCCGGCCGCAACGGCACACGACCGTGGTCCCCGCCATCCCACGGCGGACCGTCGTCTGTTCGCCGCACGGGCAGGTCAGCTTGAGGTCGAATTCGGGCATGGCGATGCGTCCGTTCCCTGGGGATCGAACGAACAGGGACTCGCTCGGTCCGGCGCCAGGGGGTCAGGTGCCTCCTCTCTTTGTCCGCGGCGGCGACAGGTTCTCCAGCACGACCAGGCAGGCGTTCCAGGGGACGTTCTCGTGCGGGAACACGAAGAAGTTGCCCAGCACGATGTCCAGATCGCCGTCGCCATCGTAGTCGCCCACCTCGCCGCAGGCATGATAGGGCAGGCCCGTTTCGAGCGAGTACCGGCGAAACTCGCCCGGCGCGATCTGCCGGAGCCAGACGACGCTGTCCATCGACGCGGCGTCGAGCCACTTCGGGTTGAATCCCGGAATGAACGCGCTGGACACCACGTCGATGCGGCCGTCGCCGTCGAGATCGCCCGGCAACGAGGTCTGGGCGCCGGGCAGGTGCGTCAAACGATGGAAAAGAAACGGGAACGTGCCGCGGTTCTCGAGCCAACTGACGCCGTGGTAAGGCCGGGCGACCGCCGGGAATTGGAACGCGTCGCCGTGGTTGAACAGCACGTCCAGGTCGCCGTCCCCATCGAGGTCGATCAATCGAATGCCCGTCGAGCCCCACCGCGGATGCGGAGCCTTGTACACCGTTTCCACCTGGAAGCTCCCCCAACCCCGGTTCAGGAAGGCCAGCACGTGCTCGTGTTCCTGGGCTTGAAGCGAGATGAAATCCGCATGACCGTCCTGGTTGATGTCGGTGATCAGGACGTCGGTGGTCCCGGTCCGCCGATCGACCGGCATCGGCTCGAACTCGGGTAGCGACCCGCCGCGTGCGACGTTTTCGAGGTAGAGGATCATGCCCGTGGTGAGGTTCCCGAAAACGGCCACGACGAGGTCGAGGTCGCCGTCGCCGTCGAAGTCGGCCGCTTGCACGTCGTTGACCCGCCCCAGACCGTCGATCAGCGTCACCGGCTCGAATTGGCCCCCTCCCCGGTTGCGGAGCCAGACCACCGATCCCTTGGTCGTGTCCACCGGCCAGAAGTCGCCGAGATTGGCCACGAGGATGTCGCGAAGTCCGTCACGGTCGAGATCGACCACATGGGTGCGGCTGGGATGGGGGATTCGGGCGAGGACGCGGTCGGGCGAAGCCTGGTCCGAGGGCGTCCAAAGCACCACCAGCCCGTGCCCCATGTCCGAAAGCAACACCTGCACCGGCGCCTCGTCGGAAAGCCGGCAGAAATTGACGCACGAAATCGCCGAAGGGCTGGGGATCGATTTCAGAACGATTTCGTGGCGGGCAAAGGGCAGCGGCGACTGCGGCGACCCCATCGCGTCGGAAGGCAACGTCAAGTCCTCCGGCGCGCGCGAACTCCAATAGGCGATCGCCGCCTTGATCGGCGGGATCTTCTCGGGAGGTTGCGGGCGCGGCCCCCGCGCGTACCGGTACATCTGCCGGATCTTGGCCGGCCAGAGACGCCTCGGCTCGACGTCCGGCGGGGGAAGGACATGGCACGTCGAACAAAACGTGCCGAAGGTGGCCGCGGGATCGGGCACGGGCGCGTCGGGCTCCTCCGTGGGCGCGGCACGGTCGCCGCCGAAGATCTCTTGAGGCAGATCGCGCGCGTGTTTGGCGAACGGACTCTGCGCCAACAGCGCCGCAATGGCCTCGGTGGCCGCGTCCTTGCCCTTGGCCGCCGCGGTCTTGCCCGGTTCGTCCGCCACCGTCGGACCCGGTTCGGCTGGTTTCGGGGTACCGTGGGCCTCGGGCGCCGGGCCGCGCCGCAGCGCGCCGATGCCCACCACGGCCCCGACCACCACCCCCAGCACCGCCAGCACGAGCATGGCGGATCCCAGAATCCCCGGCTTGCCGCCGCCCTTGGCGGCCAGGTCGATCTCCGCCGCGTCGCCCCGGGATTGGCGTCGCAGCTCGCCGAGCGTGGGAACCGCCACGCGGCGGCCGCAGGAACAGACGACCTCCCCGCCGGCCATGCCCGCGTCGACCGCGAGCTGTCTGCCGCACTCGCATGTCACGTGCCAATCCACCGCTCGATTCCTGGGGGTGTGGGGGGCGAGGTCAGGGCCCGCCCGGTTCAGTCGAGGCCTTCGGCCGGCTGCCCTCGACGATCGTGATCAACTGGTCCGCCTCGATGTTCTCGACCACATCGACTCCGCCGCCGATCCAGCGAACCGTGACGCGGTCGACGCGGTTGCGGCCCCCCAACCCGAAGTGCAGACGCGAGCCGAAATGGCTCTGGTAGCCGCGCCCGCTATGCACCTCGTCGACCAGCCGGAGGTCGCCGGCCACCACGTCGACGCGGGCTCCGACGCCGTCGCGGTTCGACCGGGTGCCTTGAAGCCGCACTTGGAGCCAGTGGGTCGCGCCCTGGGGCGAGACGTTGCGGACGAGGGTCGATTCGCGGCGCGAGTTGAGCACCACGATGTCGATGCGCCCGTCGTTGTCGAGGTCGTCCAGCGCGACCCCGCGGCTGCTCAACTCGGGTCGCGTGCCGTCGCCGCAGACGTCCGAGACGTTGGTGAAGCGGCCGCCGGTGTTGCGGAGCACGGTGTTGCGCACGTAGTACGAGGTCGAGTCGTCGAACAGGTGGACGTTGTCGTCGAGGTGGCCGTTGGCCACGTACAAGTCACGGAAGCCGTCGTTGTCGAAGTCGGCGAAGCCCAACCCCCATTTGACGTGCTGGTACAGTCCGGCGCCCGCGCCGCGGGAGCGCGTCACGTCGTCGAACATGCCGTCGCCGGTGTTGCGGTAGAGGGTGGGCAGTTCCTTGCCGAACGAGGTCTGGTAGAGGTCGATCCGGCCGTCGTTGTCGAAATCGGCGGCGTCGATGCCCATGCTGCCGCGCTCCATCCCGTCGACGTTGAACGCCACGCCCGCGCCCAGGGCCAGCTCCTTGAACTTGCCCTTGCCGTCGTTCTCGAACAGGAAGTTGCGCCGCAGGTCGTTCATGACGACGATGTCGGTGTCGCGGTCGTCGTCGAAGTCGAGGCAGACGATGCCCATGCCGGTTCCGCGGTACGAGGCGATCCCCGCCGGCGCGCTGATATCGGTGAAGGTGCCGTCGCCGTTGTTCCGGAAGAGCATGTCGTGCTCGGGGTCGAAGTCCTTGGGGCCGGAATACCGGGGGATACCGTCGACGACCGGGACCTTGTTGTCGCTGGGCGCGAACCGCATGTAGTTGGCGCAGTAGATGTCGAGGTTGCCGTCGGCGTCGATGTCGAGGAAACTCACGCCGGCGCCGACTTTTTTCTCGGCGGGGATGTCGTTGCCGGTCGCGACGCCCGCCCGCGGGGTCACGTCGGTGAACGTGCCGTCGCCGTTGTTCCGATAGAGGACGTTGGCGCCGTAGTTGCTGAGGTAGATGTCGGGCCGGCCGTCGTTGTCGTAGTCGCCGATGGCGACGGCCAGCCCGTAGCCCGTGTCGCCGACGCCGGCCGCGTCGGTCACGTCGCGGAATTTCCAGGCGCCGAGGTTGCGGTAGAGGCGGTTCTTGGGGGGCCGATCGACCTGCATTCCCGGCAGGGGGGCCCCGTTGACGAAGTAGAGGTCGACGAGGCCGTCGCCGTCGTAGTCGAAGGTGGCCAGGCCCGCCGACATCGGTTCGATGACGAAGCGCCGCCCGCTGCTGCCGTCGGTGTGGACGAAATCCAGGCCCACCTCGGCCGTCATGTCCTTGAGCTGGATGGGGCACTGGGCCCGGCAATCGCCGCTGGGCGCGTACGCGGCCACGGCGGCCAGCGCCGCGACGAGGGCCGGCACACCGCGACGCGCCGGTCGGAGTCGCCGGCTATCGCTTGTCTGCCGTAAGCCGCTCATGAAACCCCCGAATTTGCGGATTGCCCGGCTCGAGCTTCATCGCCGCCTCGACGGCCGCGATGGCGCCCTTGCGATCGCCGTTCTCCTCGCGCGCGGCGCTGAGGAGCAGATAGGCCAGCGCCGACGGCGCCAATTGGGCCGCCTTTTCGGCCAGCGGCCCCGCTTCCGGCAGCTTGCGCCGCGCTTGCAGGAACAGCTCCGCGAGACTCAGGTAGCCGTCCGGCGACTGGGGTGCGATCTCGATGGCCTTGCGGAACGCCGCCTCGGCGCCGTCGGGGTCGCCGATCCGGGCGAGCAAGCGGCCGCTCTGGATCCAGTACTCCGCGTTGCGCGGCTGGATCGCCAGCAGCTCGTCAAGCTGGCACAACGCCGAGCCCAGCCGGTTCTGCCGCTGGTAGTACGACACCAACGCTTCGCGGCAGGCAACGAGCTTGGGGGCCACGGCGGCCCCCCGAAGCCAATGGGCCTCGGCCTTCTTCGGATCCCCGAAGCTCAGGTGGACGTTCCCCGCGGCCAGATGGTACGACGCCGCGATTTGAATCTGGGTCGCCAGATCGAGATAACCTCGGCTCTTGCCGCGGTCGGCCTCGAGTTCCTTCTCCTTCCTCTCGGCGAATTTCGCGCGGTACTCG
>JANLFZ010000349.1:0-3272 GCA_024653385.1 Thermoguttaceae bacterium
CGTCGTGGAAGTTCCCATTCGAGGTCGGACTGATCGTCGTCCTGATCGTCTTGAACCTCCGCGGCGTCAAGGAATCGGTGCAGGTCTTGCTTCCGATCTTCCTCTTGTTCCTGGTGCTCCACGTCGTGCTGATCGCCGGCACGGTCGGCATGCACCTCGGTGCCGCCCACGAGGTCGCGCGCCACGTCGCCGACGACGTTCGTACGTCGCTGGCCACGCCGGGCTTCGGATGGTTCGGAATGCTTGCGCTAATGCTCCACGCCTATTCGTTGGGCGCCGGCACGTACACCGGCTTGGAGGCGGTTTCGAACAGTATGCCGGTCATCCGCGAACCCCGGGTGGTCAACGCGCGCCGGACGATGGTGTACATGGCGGTCTCGCTGTCGTTCACGGCGGCGGGCTTGATCCTCGCCTACTTGCTCCTGGGCATCCGCCCGAGCGAGGACAGCAGCAAGACGATGAATTACCTGCTCACGCGGGCGTTCGTCGACGAGACGGGGATGAGCGGCGGATGGCTCGGACCCGTGTTTCTTGTCGGGACCTTGGTTTCGGAAGGCGCCTTGCTGGTGGTCGCGGCCCAGGCCGGTTTCATCGACGGCCCCCGCGTGCTCGGCTACATGGCGCACGACTCGTGGATGCCGCGATGGTTTTCGAGCCTTTCGGAGCGACTGGCCACGGACAACGGCATCGTGCTCTTGGGGACGGCGGCACTGGCGGCGCTGTGGCACGCGCACGGCGACGTGGGCGTCTTGGTGGTCATGTACTCGATCAACGTCTTCTTGACCTTCTCCCTCTCGATGATCGGCATGTGCCGGCACTGGTGGCAGCGACGGCGTCAAGACGCACGCTGGCGGCGCCGCCTGGCGCTGTTCGTCGTTGGCGCAAGTCTGTGCGTGTCGATTCTGTGCGTCACCGTGGCCGAGAAGTTCCTGGAAGGGGGCTGGATCACGATCGGCATTACGGGGCTGTGCATCGGCGCGGCCTTCGGCATCCGTCGCTACTACCGCAACGTCGGGCAGCGGCTCAAATCGCTGGACGACACGCTCAACCGGCTTGAAACCCACGGCGAACCGAACCTCGCCTTGCCCGACCCGACGCAGCCGACGGCCGTGATACTCGTCGGGGGGTACAGCGGTCTCGGGGTTCACACCATGCTCGGCGCGGCGCGCTTCATGCCCAATTACTTTCGCAACTATGTGTTCGTCTCGGTTGGGGTGGTCGACTCCGGGAACTTCAAGGGGAGCGGTGCCATCGAGGACCTCCGGCGGCACACCCAAGCCGCCTTGGACCGCTACGTCGAGCTGGCCCGGCGATTGGGTTTTCCCGCTGCTTCGTTCATGGCTATCGGCACCGATGCCGTCGACGAGCTGGAGGCCCTTTGCCTCAAGGTTGCCCGGGAGTACCCCCGCGCGACCGTCTTTGCCGGCCAACTCGTGTTTCGGCGCGACACGTGGTTGCACCGCCTCTTGCACAACCAGACGGCCTACTCGCTCCAGCGCCGCCTGCACTGGGCCGGCCTGCCCATGATCATTCTCCCGACCCGGGTGGAATAACCGGTTGGTCGGGGGCTTCGCGTGGCCGGCGGCGCGCCACGGTCCCGCACGCGACGCGCACCCAGTGGAGAATCCGCCCTGCCAGGCCTCGCAGCCACTGCCACAGACCCGCGCCGTTCTCGCCGAGCATTGGCGAGCTGCCGACGGCGGGACGAGGCGACGCGGGCCCTCGGCCGCGCGCGGCGGCTCGAACCTCGCCAGGCCCCGCCGCGGTCTGGTCCGTTTGGGCCAACCACTGGTCGGCCTCGTCGAGCGCTCGCTCCAGCGACTGCCACGCGGAAGGCAACGGTGCCCCCTTGCCGCGCGACAGCTTGAATTGGCGCACCAGGAAGCGGACGTTCTCGACCAGCCGCCGAAGCCGGCCGGCGTGCGCTGCCTTGGGATCGGCGTGGGCCTGCCGAAGCCATGCCTCCAGTTCTCGGCCCGCGGCCAGGCAGTCCGCCTCCTCCGGCGCCAGGACCTCGGCGAATCGGTTCGTCCAGATGCGCCGAAAGGTCCGGCTCCACTGCCGGAGCGTGTCGATGGTTGCCGAGATCTCCTTGTCCTCGAAGAGGTCGCCAAGAATGAACGTGTGGAGCCGTTCGCGGGCAAGCGGGTTGGCGGCAAGCCGCGAGATGCCGTCGGTGATCAGCATGATGTCGGCGCCGCGGCAAGGGCCCGCGCCGCGAAGATCGGCCGCGGCCCGTTCCAACGCCGTCTGAAGCCGCGTCTGACCGGCGTTGGGCAGCGAGATCACGGTGCGCACGATGGCCAGGAAATCCTTCCGGCCCGATCCCGAATGGAGTTCCCCGACCTCGGCCGCAAAGGGTCGTGCGGTCAGGTGGGCGCCCTGCTGGTAGCCCTTGCGCAGGAAGGCCAGCGCGAGCCCCCGAGCGACCGTCCCACGCCGATCGTGGTCTTGCATGGTGCTCGAGGTGTCCAAGAGCAGGTAAGCGTGCTGCCGGGTCGACTCGGCCTGCGCCAACGCGGGCGCCGGCTCGCGGCGTTCTTCCTCCCGAGGGTCTCCGTCGCCGCCGGCTGGGGGACTCTGCCAGACCGGCATGAGCAACTCGCGGTGCGCGAGCTTCATGTAGAACCAATCGGGCTGGACTTCCTCGAGCAGCCACTGCGCGGGAAAAATGCGGGGCAAGTCCTCGATGCTGCGCACCAGGCTGACGTCCATCTCGTCGGTCGGGAGGAGCCGCTCGATGACCTCGCCGCGCGGCGCGCGCACGTCCAGCACCGCATCGGTGGTGTGGTCGGTCAGCGTGGCATCGTTCTCTTCCCAGGAAGGGCGGCCCAAGGGCGACTCGAGGTCCTCGACGTAGGGCGCGACGTTCCTGGCCGCAACGAACATGGCGACCTGCTCCCGCGCGAGGTCGGCCAGGGTCAATTCGAACTCGGCCAGGTACTGCACCAGGTTCCGAGGCTTCGCGCGGATCACGGGGCCATCCCTCAGCTCGCGGGGAAGAGTCCGCCATCGTGGCCGTCGACGCGGCGCGTCAACTCCTGGATCCGCTGAAGCACGCCCAGTTTCAGCGTCTTCACCCGATCGTCCACCGGCTTGACGCCATCGACGAACCTCCGCACGTGATCGAACGTCACGTCGCCCTCGCTCACCAGCCCGAAGAACCGCAAGAGGCGTTGGAGAAAACCGGAAGGCTTGATCTTGTGGCCGTGCCGGATACGGGCCATGACCTCTTCGACGAGGTCGTGGGCCGCGGCAAGGTTGTCGATGTG
>JANLFZ010000349.1:3282-6702 GCA_024653385.1 Thermoguttaceae bacterium
GTCCAGGTCCGCGGCACGAATCCGCAGCAGGGTCTCGCCGAGTGCCTTGTCGAAGCACCGCGCCTGCTCCTCGCGCCCGCCGACGGTGGTCACGACGTACTTGAGCTGCGAGAGGTCCTCGGGCTTGACTTCCGTGCGGCCGCGCAGCAAGGCGGCGGCGTTCAGCACGATACGCGCCTTGGCGTAGGTTCGTGGGCTGATGTAGACCGGCCTGCGCTGGGCCGGCTCGTCGCTCTCCTCGAGCAGTTCGCGGTAGCGGTTCAGGAGGGCGTTCTTGAGGAACAGGACGTGCGGCGGCGCGCTGATTTGGCGTTCCGGCACCAACCCGCGCACGATGTCGGAAAGGTAGGCGAGGTGCGCCAGCGGCACGCGTTCGTGGCCTTCCGGCGCGGTGCGGCGGCCATAGTGCCGGCCGAAGGCCCGGTCGACCGACAGCAGGGTGAACGGGCTGTAGTCCGGGGCGATGTACGCGCGGAACAAGAACCGGTCGAGCACGGCCTCGGTCACGTCGGTGGCCCGAAGGTAGTTGGCGGCCGCAATGCCGCAATGGAGGGCCGCGTTCTCGACCTGGGTCCCTTTCTTGAACACCCGCTCGTTGAACACGCCCAAGAGCGCCCGCAAGACCATGTCGTTGGCATCGAAGAACTCGTCGATGAACGCCAGGTCGGCGTCGACGAGGGTGCCGCGCGTGTTGTGGATGGTCCGGCCCTTCTTCAACTGCTCCGTGTCGATCGACCCGAACAGTTCTTCCGCCAACGTCCCCTTCGACATCTGGGTGTCGAACACGCGCGCGTCGCTGATGCGGCTGAAAAGCAGGCCCGCGTACAAGGTCTTCGCGGTGCCGGGCGGCCCGAAGATCAGGATGTTCTCGCGGGTCAACAGGGCGTAGACCGATTGGGCCAGCAACGGCCCGAAACCCACGAGGTCGCGTTCGAGCGAGGCGAACGCGCGCGATACCTGACCGACCACCGCCAGCGGCTCCAGGGCCGCCGAATGGCCGTCGCCCCGGCGAGCGCGAGCCAAGCCTCCCTCCGTCAGGCGCGCACCGGGCACATCGCGGCACGGCGTCCGCGCCTCGAACCCGCCGTAGTCGAGATCACACGCCGGGGGGAAGTCCAGGGACGGCGCACTGTCGGAAACGGGTTCCGCAGAATCCAAGGTAGATCGCTCCTGAAACCTAGGCCGGGCAGGTCGCGGGGAAATGGGAACTCATGGCCCAAAGGACGACGGCTCGAGATGCACCGGGCCGCCGAGAGCGATCACGAAAGACGCCCCCCCGACCACACGCTCACAACCACATCCCGCTTCTTATTGCCGAAGGAGAACCCCGGCGCGTTGCGGTCTGCATCTCGGTGTCGTCTCGACGCGCCCGGTCTCCCTACTGTCGACTGTATTGCTTGCCAAATGGGGACCAGACTGCACGTCGGGCCCAACCTCGGCCGAGGCCAACGGCCCCCGCAACCGTGCTCGGGGGGGTTTGCCGCGACCCGCGGACGCGCCAGGCCACGAAATTGCGCAATTATAGACCCTAGAACACCGATGAGCAACAAGTGTTTCATGAGACCCAACCGTTCGTGGTATTCGAACATGGATCGCAAGAGGTATCCTTGCCAAGACAGTGCGCGACGTAGACTTGTTCAACCTTGGCAAACCGGAGGGGGTCGGATGCGGCGATCGTGGGTTTTGATGCTTGGGGCCGTGGTGCTGCTTGCTCCGCCAAGCGGGGCCGAGGATTGGCCGCAATTCCGCGGTCCGCGTGGCGATGGTACGTCGCGTGCCGTGGGCCTTCCGCTGACCTGGAATCGGACGCAACCTGTTGCCTGGAAGACATTTATACCGGGGCGTGGCCACTCCTCGCCGGTCGTTTGCGGTGACCGGATCTGGCTGACCGCGGCCGACGACGCCCCTGCCACGCCCGAAACCCGGGCCGCTCGGCTGCGCAATCACCCCGATGCCGGTCCGATGTACGTGGCCGAAGACGTGTTGTTTCGCTTGCTATGTCTGGACCGGTTCTCGGGTCGCATTATCTATGACGTCGAGCTGTTCCATGCGGTGAATCCCGACCCCGTCCACCGCCTCAACAGCTTTGCCACCCCCACACCAGTGGTGGAAGAAGGCTTCGTGTACTGCGATTTCGGCACCTTTGGCACGGCCTGTGTTGCGGCGCAAGCCGGTCGGATCGTCTGGAAAGCCAAGCTCCCCGTCGAACACGTGCTTGGCCCGGCCAGTTCGCCGGTCCTCTGCGGCCGCTTCTTGCTCTTGGTGCGCGATGGCGCCGACACGCAGTACGTCGCCGCGCTGGACAAACAGACCGGCAGGTTGGTCTGGAAGACTTCTCGTCCCCCAATGGATGCCGACACTCCCTTCGAGAAGAAAGCCTATTCGACGCCCTTGGTGGTCGAGTCGGCAGGGCAACGGCAGGCCATCGTGCCCGGCGCCCAATGGGTGTGCTCTTATGATCCCGAGACGGGCAGGGAGTTCTGGCGCATCCGCCACGGGAAAGGGTTTTCGGTGGCTCCTCGCCCAGTGGCGGGGCACGGGATGGTTTACATCTCGACCGGATGCAATCAAGCCGAACTCTTGGCCCTGCGCATCGACGGTCGGGGCGATGTGACAGACACGCACATCGCATGGAGGGCCAAGGAGCAGGTGCCGACCATGTCGTCGCCGCTCTTGGTGGGCGACGAGGTGTATTGCGTCTCCGACCGGGGAGTCGTCTCCTGCTGGGACGCCCACCGCGGCACACTGCAATGGCGTCACCGGATCGGTGGAAATTACCTAGCCTCGCCAATCTATGCCGAAGGCCGGCTGTACTTCTTCAGTTGGGAGGGCAAGACGACCGTTTTGCAGGCGGGACGGAAGTACCTGCCGCTGGCCGAGAACGAACTCGATGGCAACGTGGCAGCCACCCCGGCCGTGGCCTCGGGGAGTTTGGTCATTCGAACCGACCGCTTTTTGTGTTGCGTGGCAGCGTCGAGCGGACAGTCCGGAAGTGACGGAAAAATCCACACAAGTGGGACACCGCGTCCTGCCGAAAGGGAGTAATGGGCGGCCGTGCGCTTGGCGCGCGAGCTGCCGGGCTCTGACGAGCTTCACGGACGGGGCCTCCTCGGGGATCGAAGAGGACTTAACAACGGAGTGCTGCCATGAAAGCGGCAAGCGTCGTGCGGCAAGCCCGGTGGGCAGCCGCGATCATCGGATTGGCGGTTCTGGCGTGGGCTTTGCCATGTCGGGCCGGGGAGACCGCCCGCAGCGTGACGTCCTCGGGACAAGACGTAACGGCGGACGACAGCGTCGAGCAGGCGGCGTTTCGTCCCGTGTTGCGGCGGCGGCCGTGTCCTTGCCCGCCCCAGTACACCCCGGCTGCGCCCTCCGCGGCAGCGCCCGCGGTGCCCCGGCCTGGCCGGAGCGGCCGGCCGG
>JANLFZ010000350.1:0-4249 GCA_024653385.1 Thermoguttaceae bacterium
CCTCGAAGGTCGCCTGGAAGGGGCTCAGCTCCTTCGGGTTGGCCACGGCATCGAGGAAGTGGAACTTCTCGATGATGTGGCCGTGCTCCCAGCCCAGGTTGTGCCCCGAGGGCCACCACGCGCCGCTATAGGGATGGAAGCTCTCGGTGACGTTCACCTCGCTGAAGCCGAAGAGCGAGTTTTCGCCGGTGACCACGCACGCGTGGAGGCTGTTGGGGTGCTCGAGATCCCACCGGAGCGAGCCCTTCGAGCCGTTGATTTCCCAGGATAGATAGTTCTTGCGCCCCGTGGCCACGACCGACGACTCCATGACGCCGATCGCGCCGTTTTCGAACTCCAGCACGGCCGCCGTGCCTTCGTCGGAGAAGGCGCTGGGATCACCC
This sequence comes from Thermoguttaceae bacterium, assembly GCA_024653385.1. Lineage (GTDB taxonomy): Bacteria > Planctomycetota > Planctomycetia > Pirellulales > Thermoguttaceae > JANLFZ01. Next base: position 384 of record JANLFZ010000350.1, read on the forward strand.
GCCGAGGCGATGGCCCGGTCCTTGTTGAACGTCCGCACCAGGGCCGAGACGCTCTTGATCTCGCCCACGAGAAAACGGCACTGGTCGATGGCGTGGCTGCCGATGCCTTGGAGTCCGCCCGAGTGCGGCCAGGCCGAATACCACGCCTGGTTCGGCGAAAGCGAGGGGTCGTGCCCGGCCATCTGGAGGTAGTTCACCCGCATCTGATACACCACGCCGATGCGGCCCGAGGCCACCAGGTCCTTGGCCAGGCGCACGGCCGGCATGAAGCGGTAATTGAACGTGCACATGGCCTTGGCCGAGGAGGCGCGGGCCGCGTCGCGCATGCGCCGGGCGTCGGCCACGCTGATGGCCATCGGCTTCTCGCAAATCACGTGCTTGCCGTTGGCCAGCGCCGCGATGCAGGGCTCCGGATGCACGGGATCGGGCCCGCAGTTGTCGACCACGTCGACCTCGGGGTCGGCCACCAGTTCGGTCCAATCGGTGGTGTAGCGTTCGAAGCCGTAGCGCACGGCCTCGGCTTGCACCTTGCGTTCGTCCTTGTCGCACAACAGCGACAATCGCGGCAACACGTTGGCCGCCGGATAGATGTAGGGGATCTTCTTGTACGCGTTCGTGTGGCACTTGCCCATGAACCCGCACCCCAAAACGCCCATGCGCAGCGGCTTCTTGGGATCGGGACCCGTTGGCCGGATGGTCATCGTCGTTACTCCTGGGGGCCTGCAAACCAATACGTTGGACGTGCGCTAGCCAACCCGCGGTTGACCGTGGACCTGCCTCACGCCAGGTCGGCCAGGTTCTCGCGGGCCCAGCGGACCGATTGTTCGAGGTGCTGCCGCTCGACCGCCCACGACTCGGCCCCGTCGGCCAGGTTACGGCCCGGCGATCGTTCGATCGGCCTCTCCCACGACTTCGCCAGGTACCACGCCAGGCCGTCGCCGGGCGGCGCGGGGTGCCGGCGGAAGTACCCCTCCTCCAGAATATTCAGCCGAAACGGGGCGAACTGCGAGTGGATCTCGATGTTCAGGGCGATCTCGGGGTGGCGCCGGCGGAGCGCCTGGGCCACGGCCTTGATGTCGATGTCGCCCTCGCCCAGCGAAACGTTCTCCAACGCCAGACCCGCCTCGGTCCGCACGATGCGGTAGTTCTTGTAGTGTGTCGTCAGGGCATAGGGCGCCATGATCTCGGCCAGACGCACGGGATCGTCCAGGTCGAACGCGTGGTTCGCGCAATCGACGGTGAACCCGAAGGCCGGGCTGTTGACCCGCGCCAAAATCGACGCCAACTCGCGCACCGTGAAGTCGGCATGGTTCTCCATCGCGATGCGCAATCCCCAATCCTCGGCGGCCTTGCACGCCTCGCGCAGGATCGCCACGGCCTGGTCGGCCAGGGCAGCCATGTCGTGCCCCTCGTCCCGCGTGAACAGGTTCCCAGCCACCACGCGCAACAGCGGCGAACCGAGCTTCCGGGCCACATCGAGGTGGTGAATCACCAGCCGGGCATCGGGCCCACGGACGTCGTACCCCGCGTCGCGCAACAGCTCGCGCCCCTTGGCCGCCATCGGGTGCCACGAGAAAATCGAACCCATGCCCAGATGGCAGTACAGGCCGCGTTCGTCCGCCGCGCGGCGGATGCGGGCAAGCTCCTCGTCGCGGAACGAGGTAAAAGGCGACAGCTCGAAAAGCACCCCCTGGAGGCCCCATCCGGCGGCAAGCTCCAACACACCGACCGGATCGAGCCCCGAGTTCCGCGTGCTGTAAGAATCCAGACCGAGTTTCATCCTCGCGCCCTCGCGTCAAGACGACCGTGGTGACTGGCCTCCGGCGATCGGCACACCGGCGTCGAACCGGGTGGACTCCGGCCTTGTGGGCAAACAAGGGGCGATTATAGAGGGGCGGCGGCGAGCCTTTCAACTCCCCGCGCCGCGTCGCGGACCCGGCGGGGTTTCCCAAGCGAGCGTCCCGGGCTCCGTCACTTCACCTCGAGCATCCGCCGGAGCGACTTCAAGGCGTCGGAGGCCGTCTGGTCGTCCACGCGGATCACGTTGACCGGCGTCCCGGCCGCCAGGTTCTCGACCGCCCAGCACAGGTGGGCCAGGTCGATGCGGAACATGGTCGCGCACATGCACACGATCGGCGAGAGAAAGTGGATCTCTTGCTCCGGATGCTCGTGCTTGAGCCGGTTGACCAGGTGCAGCTCGGTGCCGATCGCCCAGCGCGTGCCGGCCGGCGCCTCCTCCACGAGCCGGATGATCTTGCCCGTCGAGCCAATCGCGTCGGCCTTGGCCACCACCTCGCGCATGCACTCGGGGTGAACCAGGATCTTGATGTCGGGGTACAGGCTGCGGAAGTGATCGACGTGTTCGGGCCGGAACATCTGGTGGACGCTACAGTGGCCCTTCCACAGGATCACGCGGCTCTGCCGGATGGCCTCGGGCGTGTTGCCCCCCAACTCGTCGCCATGAGGATCCCAGACCGGCATGGCGTCCAAGCCGATCCCCATCGCCAAGGCCGTGTTGCGGCCCAGGTGCTGATCGGGAAAAAACAGCACGCGCCGGCGGCGCGCCAAGGCCCAATCGAGCACCGCGCGGGCGTTGGCCGATGTGCAGACAATCCCCCCGTGTCGGCCGCAAAACGCCTTGAGACTCGCCGCCGAGTTCACGTAGGTCACCGGCATCAAGTCGGCGGTGTCGATCACCTCGCCGAGCTGTGCCCAGCACTCCTCGACCTGCTCGATCTCGGCCATGTCGGCCATCGAGCACCCGGCGGCCAGGTCGGGCAAGATTACCGGAATGCGCTGGCCGCCGCGCTCGGCCAGACATTCGGGCCGATTCGCCAGGATGTCGGCCGTCTCGGCCATGAAGTGGACGCCACAGAACACGATCGCCCGGCATTCCCGGTCGGACGCCGCCAACTCGCTCAGGCGGTAACTATCGCCGCGCAGGTCCGCCAGCGCGATCACCTCGTCCTGCTGATAGTGGTGGCCCAGGATCAACAGACGCCTTCCCATGGCCGTGCGCACGGCCTGGATCCGCGCGGTCAGGGTCTCGTTGTCCAGTGACCGATACGGCTGGAGCGGATAAGTGGCTTCCACAAGAGCGGCGATTGGCGTGGTCATGGGGTTTCTTGGGCGAGCCCGGCTGGAAAGAACACAAGCCCTCGTCCAAGTATAGGGGTTCTCAGGGCGCGGACCAACCCTCAAGAGGGCCAGTCGAGCCCCACGCGCGCCGCTTGTTCGCCCGTCGCGACACGGCACCGGGCTCGGTCCTATAGGCCGTCGGGAGGGGTGCTGCTACAATCGGGGGATGAACGCGATCTGCCTGGTCATTGACCGACTTCACCTTGGATACCTCGGGGCCTACGGCAACACGTGGATCCAGACCCCCGCCTTCGACCGGCTGGCTGCCGAGGGATTTACCTTCGATCAGGCGTGGATCGACGGCCCCGGTCTCGACCAGGTGTGCGCCTCGGCTTGGCGGGGACAGCATCCGCTGGAATCGCCCGCGGGCCCCTCGCTCGCGGACCTCGTTCGTGGCCTGGGCGTCCCCGCGATCTTGATGACCGACGAACCGGCCGTTGTCCGGCACGCCTCGGCCGCCGGATTCTCGGACGTGCTGGAACTGGAAACGCCGACCGCTGGGTCACTGGCGACGGAGGTCGAAGACACGCACCTGGCGCGGTGCTTCGCCCGGCTGATCGACCGGCTCGAGTCGTTGCGCGGGCCGTTCTGGCTGTGGTGCCATTGGCGGGGACTCGGTGGACCATGGGACGCACCGGTCGCGTTTCGCCGCGCCTATGCCGATGCCGACGACCAGTCCGAGGATGCCTGGCACGGCATTCCAGTCTCCGCCGCTCAGCCGCAGATAG
>JANLFZ010000350.1:4259-6693 GCA_024653385.1 Thermoguttaceae bacterium
ACCCCGCGCCGCCCGACATCGTCCAACCACCCGACCGCACGCTTCGCGACGACTTCGACCCCGACGAGCTGCTCGGCCTGAGCCAGGCATACGCCGGCCAGGTGACGCTCTTGGACACGTGTCTTGGAGCGCTGTTGGAATACCTAGCGGAGGGTCCCCTACAGCGCGACACGTTGCTGGCCGTGGTCTCGGCCCGCGGATTTCCGCTGGGCGAGCATCGCCGCGTGGGCCCGTGCGACGAGGCCCTCTATGCCGAGTTGACCCATGTGCCCTTGGTGCTGCGGTTGCCCGGCGGCGAAGGGGCCGCAGGCCGCAGCGGGGCCTTGGTGCGCCTGGCCGATCTCGGGCCCACGCTGGCCGGTTGGTTCGGCCTGGGCGACGCCTTAGCCTTTTCGGCTCGCACTCTCTTGCCGCTGGTGCGCGGCGAGATGGAAAGCCTCCGTGACCGCCACCTGATCGTCGGGCAAGACCACCAGCGCGCGCTGGTCACGCCGGCCTGGTATTTGAGGACCGCCGACCAAGCCGAACTGTTCGTGCGCCGCGACGACTTCTGGCAGGCCAACGACGTGGCCGGCCGCTGCGCAGAGATCGTCGAAATCGCTCGCCAAGCCCTGCACGAGCTGGAAACGGCCCTCGCTTCGGGACGAACCGGGGATCTACCCCCCTTGGACGAGCGGCTGGTTGCCGAACCCTCGTAAGGGCCGCCCCCACTGGCTGCGTGGCACGCCGGATCGTTCTTCTGCGTCGGAACGGAATGTCATAGACTGCAAGGCGGGGAACCAACCCTGAGTGCCTGACCAGCCAGCGTGGACGCGGGGCGTCACTTATGCCCGCTTTCCTTTCCCTTGCCGATATAGAGGCGTGCTTCGCCAACCAGTGGGTCCTCATCGGCGAGCCCCAGGTAAGCGAGTTGCTCGTGCTGGAAGGCGGCCGAGTGCTGTGCCACAGCCCCGATCGCAAAGACGTGGAAGGATACCTTGCTACCCAACAAGTGGCCCAGTTTGTTCTCATGTACATGGGCCGCCAAGCTCCGGCCGAAGAGATGGCTTTCTTGCCAGCATACTCTTACCCCCTAATGCCTGGAGCCGAGAGCCGACGGGCCCTCCGGGGCGGACTGACAGGCTGGCTTGTGGCTTTGGCCTTGGCCGGCATGGTGTATTTCGGCACCACCGATCCCTCGCTGGGTGTTGCGGCTGCGTGCGTCAAGGCCGGGTGGAACGAGCTGTGCTCGGGATGTTGGCTATATCGGTCGGACCCGTTGCGACGGCGGGCACAGGCGTGTTTCTGGTTTTACCTCGCCGCGTCACTTTGGAAAATCTGGGCGAGCGCCGTCGCCGCGATGATGGTGTGCGTGGCTATTCTACATGGGAAACAGGCGGCCCCTCCCGAGTTCATTGTTGCAGCGAGCACGATGGCCATCGCGCTTGGTCTTACGGTGGTGGTCGGATGGATCGCGATTCCGGTCGGGATGAAGGCCGGAGTTCGAGTGTGGGTCGAGCCCCGAATCTGGAAGAAATGCGCGGGCGACTTCGCACAAGTCTCCCACATCGCTCGGAAGCTCGCTGGAAGGAACTATGCCCTCCTGTTTGTGGTGACCATGTCCATCGAATTGCCAGTGATCGTGCTCGGCTTGCTCGCCGTATGGTTCATTGCGTCTGCAGGCGATCCTGGCCAGATCGGTGCGGTCGAGTGCGTCGTGAGTACGGTTGCGCTTTGGTCGCCCATGCTGGCGATCCCAATCATTGCGGCGCTGTTACACAGGATTCAAGCGTGCCAAGCCGTGGAATGCTGGCCGCTGGGTCTGATCGGAATGGAACGCATCATCCCCACGACCTATTAACGGGACGCCCCTTGCCGATAGTGCTTGGCACCACCATGGCCTCGAATGCTTGGATCGGGTACCACCAATGCCGTCATGGATGGTGCTATCGGGCTGCCCTTCAAACCCGCAAAATCGGGGATTCTTGTGTCGCGGTGAGCTTTAGGCCGAACTTATCCCTTTGGAAGCCGCGCAAGTGGTGTGGCAGCAAGGGATTGTCGCCGAGGGCGGCTGCGCGGTTCTGGCTACAGCGGGAAGCGCAGCTGAGGGGTTGAGGCCCAGCAGCGCAAAGACTTGCCGTTGAAGGGGGGGTGGCCTCGGTCAGTTGATAGAACGTGCCTTCCGTATCGCGCAAGCGGACGAGTTCTTGGCCGGCGGCACCAAGTGCGCCAGCAGGCTCCGCAGGCTGTGGACCGGCATGCCCTCGACCTAAGTGCTTATCCTGCCAACAAAAAAGACCTGCGGACCACTCGGGTCAACAGGTCTTCGCAATGGGCGGCGTCAGGCTCGAACTGACGACCTCCACCGTGTGAGGATGGCGCTCTAACCAACTGAGCTAGCCGCCCGCGTGTCGTGCATGGCCTAAACCACACGCCGACCTAATCAGGATACCGA
>JANLFZ010000351.1 GCA_024653385.1 Thermoguttaceae bacterium
CGTTCGCGGCGGCGAACAACATCTCGATCGTGCTGAAGTTCAACCGCGAGGCCCCGGATCCCGAGAAACCCGAGGAGATCATCCGCGACCTCAACAAGCCGGTCTTGTACTACGCGAAGTACCTCGACATCACGCCGCACATCGTCAAGCAATTGCGGGAGAAGATGCCCGCTCCGACCGCGGATCAACGGGGCGGCCCGGTCCAGTTCCCCCGTAGGTAGGACCCTGCGGCCTCTCTGGGGCGCGGCGGCCGCCAGGGACGGCGGCGGCCGCGCCAGGCATCCCGTCGTGTGGTCACGGATGACAAGCACCTCTCGATGCACGCAACACGCCCTCAGCGCACGATCGCCCGGCCCGCGGTGGTAACGGGATTCGGGTTCTGGAGCGGACGCGATGTCCGCCTGGAGTTCCGGCCAGCCCCCGCCGATTCCGGCATCGTGTTCGTCCGCAGCGACCTGGAAGGCTGCCCCCGGATTCCGGCCGACGTGGCCCATCGGGTCGAGACGCCTCGCCGAACCAGCCTTCGGTCGGGGCGGGCGGGCGTCGAGATGGTCGAACATGTGCTGGCGTCGCTCGTGGGGCTGGCCATCGACAACTGCGAGATCTGGACCGACCAGCCCGAAATGCCCGGCTGCGACGGCTCGGCCTGGCCCTTCGTCGAGGCCCTGGATCGCGCCGGGCTGGTCGAGCAGGATGCTCCGCCAACCAGGCGGATCGTGCGCGAGACGATTCGCCTGGGCGACGACGAGGCCTGGATCGAGGCTCGACCCGCTGCTTCGCCCGGGGCCGTCTTCCGCTACAAGCTCGACTACGGGCCAAACAGCCCGATCGGACGGCAGGTCCACCACCTAGCGCTATCCCCCGAGACCTTCCGCCGCGAGTTGGCTCCTTGCCGCACGTTCATGCTGAAGCAGGAGGCCGACTGGCTCTTGGCCCAGGGAATCGGCACCCGCGCCACGGCGAAGGACCTGCTCGTCTACGGCGACGACGGACCGATCGACAACCAGCCGCGATTCGACAACGAATGCGCCCGGCACAAACTGCTCGACATGATCGGCGACCTGGCCCTGGCCCAGTGTGAACTCGTCGGTCAGTTCCATGCCTTTCGCAGCGGTCACCGGCTCAACGGGGAGTTGGTGCGGGTGCTGTTGCGGGAAACCGAAATCGTGCGCACCAGGAAACGCTGCGCCTAAGCCCAAGGAGCCGCGATCATGGCGACCTACGTTGCCGACAACGTGTCCATCGATCCCCGCGCCCAGATCGACGACGACGTGGAGATCGGTCCCTTCTGCGTGATCGGACCCCATGCCCGCATCGGCCGCGGCACGCGGCTGGAGAACAACGTCACGCTCATGGGCCGGGTGACCATCGGCCAGTTCAACCACATCTACCCCGGCGTGGTCATCGGCGGCGAGCCGCAGGACATCAGTTACGCCGGCGGCGATACCCAGGTGATCATCGGCGACCACAACATCATCCGCGAGTGCGTCACGATCAACCGGGGATCGGAGAAGGAAGACGGCATCACCGCCATCGGCGACCACAACTTCCTCATGGCCTGCTGCCACGTCGCCCACGATTGCAAGCTCGGCAGCCACATCATCATGACCAACGCGGCCCTGTTGGGCGGGCACGTGCACGTGCACGACCACGCCACGCTCTCCGGCGGCGTGGCCGTGCATCACTACGCCACCATCGGCAGCTACAGCTTCGTGGCCGGCCTCAGCGCCGTGCGCCACGACGTTCCCCCGTACATGCTCGTCGAAGGCTACCCGGCCCGGCCCCGGTGCATCAACGTGGTCGCCCTCAAGCGCAACAACTTCCCCAGCCACGTGATCGACAGCCTCGCCGAGGCCCACCGGTTACTGTACCGGGCCAAGGTCGGCTTGGACCACGCCCGCGACATCCTTCGCAGCAACGGCCACCTCTGCCCCCAGGTGAACTACCTCTTGAGCTTCGTGCAGGAGCAACACGAAGGCAAGCACGGGCGGGGGCGCGAACGCCGCCGCGCCGCCTGAGGAGCAGGGAGCAGGGAGCAGGGAGCAAAGGGCGCAGGGTACGTACCGGGGCGGAATCGAGGAGGCGACGCGATGGAATAACGACAAGCGCCACCGGCCGCGCAGCTCCCCAATCCCCAATCCCCAATCCCTCTTCCCCATGCCCTTCCACCCTCCGCTTCGCATTGCCGTCCTTGGCGCGGGCCGACTCGGCGGGTTCCACGCTCAGAAGCTCGCCCACAACCCCAGCGTCCGCCTCGTTGCCGTAATCGACCCCGTGGAGGCCGCGCGGAATCGCCTGGCCGCCGAGTGCGGGACTGAAGCCCTGGCCGACCACCGGGAGATTCTCGACGGCCTCGACGCCGCCGTGATCGCCGCGCCGACCCGATTCCACCACGAGCTGAGTCTGGAGCTGATCGACCGAGGCATCCACGTGCTTGTCGAGAAACCGCTCTGCGCCACGGTGCGCCAGGCCGACGAAATGCTTCTGGCGGCCCGGCGGCGCCGCGTGGTGCTTCAGGTCGGGCATGTGGAGCGGTTCAACCCCGCCTTCGCCGCCGCCGCGCCGGCGATCGAGAATCCCCGTTACCTCGAGGCGGTGCGCGCGGGCAGTTTCACCTTCCGCTCGATGGACATCGGCGTGGTGCTCGACCTGATGATCCACGACATCGACCTGGTGCTGTCCCTGGTCCGCTCGCCTTTGCGCAAGGTCGAGGCGATCGGTTTTTCCGTGCTCGGAGGGCACGAAGACGTGGCCCAGGCGCGACTCGAGTTCCGCTCGGGATGCGTCGCGAACCTCACGGCGTCTCGCGTGAGTTGCGAGGCGGTGCGGCGCATGCACGTCTGGTGCCCAAAAGCCCATGTGTCGATCGACTTCGCCACGCGCAAGACCACGCTGGTGCGGCCTAGCGAAACCCTGCTCCGCGGCGACCTCGACATCGAGGCATTGGCCGCCGAACCGCCGGACCGGCGAGAATACGTGCTGGGCGAACACCTGCGCCGCGAAGACGTCCAGCCCGGACCGGTCGATGCCCTCGCCCTGGAGCACGACGATTTTCTCGAAAGCATCCGGTCGTCGCGTTGTCCTCGGGTCTCGGGCGAACAGGGCCGCGACGCGGTGGCCGTGGCCGAGGCCATCGTCGCGAAAATCCATGCCCGCACTCGCGACGACGCTCTGCACGGCCTGCCTGCGGCACACGTCCCGGTCGCCGGAGCGACCGGCCCGTGGCCCGTAACGGCACCCTCGCCGGCCGCTTCCTAAACGGAAAACGCGACAGAAACCGGTGTTTCTGTCGCGTAACCGTTCACAGCCTGGGGACTGGCTCGTTCTTCGGCCCCTTGCTGGCCGAAAAAGGTGCCCGTCCACTTCACGCCCGAAGGGGACAGGCCCATTTTCGCGCTCCTTCGCAGCGATGATTGCGACAGTCCCCGTGAACGGTACCTTCTGGAGGGCTTCGCGCGCAAGCCCCGGCCCGTGCGCTTCTTGGGGGCTAGCGCAGATAGCTCCCCGAGCCGGTCGAGTAGCCCGTGGTGGGTGTCACACCGGTTTCCGAACGGGTGCTGGGCAGGCTGTTGAAGGGACTGGTGGTTCCGCTCGACGACCCCGCCACGTTGGTCGATCGCTGCGGATACCCCGTCACGCTGCCGGGGCGGTAGGGCACATCCTCGGGCATGACGTTGTTGGCGCTGTCGGCACTTGGGTTGGGCGAGCGAAACGGACTGCCTGCCGGCGACTGATAGCTCGGCGACTGATAGCTCGGCGACTGATAGCTCGGTGGCTGATACCTCGTGGTATCCGGCCGGTAGTCGCTTGCGGGCGGGTTGTAGCCGGTCTCGCCAGGCCGGTACTCGCTCGTCGGGCCGGTGTAGCCAGGGCCAGTCGGCCCCAAGGCCGCCGGCGACCCCGATTGGGACCGCTCGGCGCGCGGCGGGTAGTCATACCCCGAGGGCGTGCTCGACTGCGGTTGAGTGGTTCCCGTGGGTTGGCTCGATCGCGAGGCTGGCGAAGACCTCGAACTTGAATCGTACGGCAGACCCGGGCTACGTCCACTGCTTGTCGAGCGATCGGATCCGGCCGACCGGTCCGTGTTCGGCAGGAAGGGATCCCTGGGACCGTTGTTCCCGAATCGGTTGGCGGGGGTGTCGTAGCGCGGCGTGGAGCCTGAAGGACCGGACGCGGACGAGCGGAATGGGCTTTCGCCTGGTCTAGAGGATGTGCCAGGCGAGACGGAGGGGTTGGTCATTGTGCTGGGGGAAACACCCGACCCCGCGCGCGGGCCCGACTGGTACCCCGCAGGCAGTTCGTAGAATCCGCGCTGGGGGTTCATCGGAGTATCCGACGCCGTGGCCGATCCCGCACCGCCGGAGAATCCCGAGGCGCCGGAAGGACCCGATGGCATGGACGGGGTAGCGCGGGCAGGCGCCCCGGGGGCCGTGTAACTGGCTGCCGTGGTCGGATAGCTCGGGTAGCCCGGCGCGGCGGGACTTGACGGGTTGGTGGTCGTGCCGGACGAGGCCATCGACCCGCCGGGGGTGCGGCCGGCCGTCGAGGGGTACGAAGGCGCCGTGCCTGTGCCCCCGGCGCTTATGCCCGACGACGGCGAACTGGTTGCCGAGCCGGCGTAGAGCTGCGACGGTTTGGCAGGATATTGGTTTTGTGGGGTGCTGGCCGCCCCCTTGAACGGATTAGGGTTCCACCAACTTCCGCCGGTGTTGCTGTTGCTCTTGCAGCCGACCAGGGCCAACAACAGCGTTGCGACCAACGCGTGCCGCGCACGGAGTAACCGCATGGCGAATGTCCTTGGAAAACGGACGAGAAGGGGGGCCCACCGGGGCCGGCAACTTCCCTGTCGACATTAGGAAGAGGGTATGCGGACCGTCCCCATCCTTGAGGACGACGCTTTCCGCCCACCGAATCGTCGCGGATTATAGACGGCCTGGCAAAGCGGTCAATGCCAGTTGTTCGGTTGCGAGCCCCTAGAACATCCCACGGAGCGTCTCGGTCAGCGAGAACGGCTTTTCCGGTGGGGGCGGCTCACCCCGAACATAATGGCGCCATCGCTCGACATCGTTGCCCAGGTCCACCGGCGCTACCTGGCGGAGCGACCCAACCGCCCGATATTGCATGGCGGGGTCGCGGTCCTCCAGGGCGGCCCCGAGCGAGGCAACGGCTTGGGGATCGCGGGTCTCGCCCAGAGCGCGAGCCGCCGCCAAGCGGACGTCGGGGTCGGTATCGGAACCCAGCGTTTCGCGGAGTGCCAGCGAGGCCTCGGGCCCACCCAACTTGCCCAGCGACCGGCATGCCAGCACGCGCACGTCGGGATCCGAGTCCTTAAGCCCCTCGCGCAGCAAGGCGATTGCCGCCGGGCCCGAAAGACTGCCCGCCGCCCGCACGATCTCGCCACGAATCAACGGATCGCGCTGGTTGGGGTACATCTCGGCCAATTCGGCGGCCACACGCTGTTGCTCGGCCGGTCCCTGCCGTGCCGCCTGGGAGGCCATCTGGCGGATTTGCCTCATTCGCTCGGGCGGTGGGGTAATGCCGGGCACCGTGTCGGACACTTTCCCAAAGGGCCAAAACGAGCAACTCGGCTTTTTCCACCCGGCGCAGCCCGGTGCCGCGACGGCCACGAGCACCAACCAGAGGAACAGCGTGTCGAGCGAGCGGTTCATCGCAGACCGGTGTTGTGTGTGGCCCGAAGGCGAACGGCACCCCTGCCAGGGACAAGACGCGGGACTATACCAAACCCAAGGGAGTGTCGCCAAGAGCACTGTGGACCCCTCCAGAGCGGGTGTCGGCGCAAAGGGGAAAGGCAGCGGCATCGCCCGGCTGCCGGTGCTTCGCCTCGGTGCCGCGATCCGTTGACGCCGCCACGCGTCTCCCCGATATTGGTGGAGCCTTCCATGTCCTTCGGCAGCCCCAAGCAAGAGACGATGACGATGGAAACCCGCCTCGGGGACAGGTCTGAGTATTTCCGAGTTGCGCTGGTTGCGGTATCGCTTTGGACGCTTGGGACGGCGAGCGCGCCCGCCGCGCAATCCGACCACCGTGTTTCGCCCGCGCCGCCGAACGTCGTGTTGATCCTCGCCGACGACTTGGGGTGGGGCGATCTGAGTTGCTACGGAAACGAGCGCCTGCGAACTCCCAACCTCGACCGCCTGGCTCGCCAAGGCACGCTTTTCACGCAGTTCTACGTCAATGGTTCGGTCTGCTCGCCGAGCCGGTGCGCGATCATGACGGGCCAGTACCCAGCGAGACACCGCATCCATGGGCACTATGCCGAGCACGCCCAGAATGCGGCCCGGGGCATGTCGAACTGGCTGGATCCCAGGACGCCCAACCTCGCGTCGCTGCTGAAGACGGCCGGCTACGCCACCGCGCATGTTGGCAAGTGGCATCTCGGCGCGGGCCCCGGCGCCCCGGAGCCCACGGCTTACGGGTTTGACGTGGCTCGGGCCATGGTGTGCGCCAACCCGGCCTGGACCGAGCCGCCCGAGACGTTCTGGGCCAAGTCGACCACGGTGTTCGTCGACGAAGCCATCCGCTTCATCCGCCAGAACAAGGACCGGCCGTTCTACCTCAACGTATGGACGCTTGTGCCGCATGCGCCCCTGAATCCCACCGACGAGCAGATGAAGCCCTACGAGCGGTTCTCGTGGAACCGCGGCATCCGGCACAAGAGCG